>JAKAPT010000013.1 GCA_021806885.1 bacterium
CAGGGGATTTAAGGCACGTCTTTTTAAGGCCGTTTTTGTAAAATATATTTACGATGTCCGTAAAATAATACTCCCTCTCGCGGTTTAAGGGCCTTATTTCGCCTATAAGCCTTTTCAGGTGTTTAAGTTTTAAAATATAAACGCCGGAATTTATTTCGTTGGTTTTTCTAACCTTCTCCGGGTATCGCGCAAGCTCCTTTTCTTCGACTATCTCCATGGCCGAACCGGTTTTATCCCTTAATATCCTTCCATATGAATATGGATTCTCGACCTCGACGGAAAGGACCGTAAGGTCGCTGTTATTGTTTAAATGGGATATTATCAGTTCAAAAAACGACTCCGGCCTTATAAGGGGCATGTCGCACGGAAGAATGAGAATATTTTGCTCGCCCCTGTAAGAGGAAAACATCCCGAGCGATGTGTTAACCGCGTCGCCGGTTCCAAGATATTTTTTCTGGACGGCAAAGTCTATGGATAGACCTTTTACCCTGAATCTCCTTTCCCTCAAGGTATAGTCTTTTATATCTTCGCCTTTATGCCCGATCACGATGCCTATTTTATCGAGAGAAACAGAATGGCCGGCGGTACCGGCATGGGATTTAAGGAGCCTTCTGGCGCCTATGAGCGATTCCACGGCGTAAAATATAAGCGGGTTTTCAAGCAGGCTTACCAGTCCCTTCGGCGCTTCGGATTTCATCCTTGTTCCAAGCCCGCCCGCGAGTATGGCTGCCCCTATGGTTTTTATATTTTTACCTCCCGCATCCACGCAAAAGCCCTCCTAACCTTAATATTTTACTAATAATCAGGATGTTTTTCAACCATTCTTTCATTCATTATCCCGGCGTCTGATGATATCCAGAAGCGTCGAATAACCGTATGTGGTCCTTATGGGAAGCCCCAGCGATAAAATGACAAGAATTACCGCGACGGCAAGGCCCCCGGCAAGAAAATAAATATTTTTATTTTCGATATATATAAGGGCAGTTACTATGCCTATGAAGCCGCCAGTGAGCGACCATATTACCCTTTTAATCACGTGAATTAAAAAAATCTCGAGCCCCGATATATTAATTGGATGTATTTTAACCCTGAAATCCTCGGAGTAGGCGGAGTGTATCAGCCCTTTGGTGTCCAGCACAAACTCCTTTATCCATCCGAATGCCTCCCTTATTAGGCCTGAAACCTTCATCTTCTTGCCCAGGGATGTTCTGTCTATGTATTTTTTCGCGACGGGAATAATGTCTTTCACGAGATTATAGGATGGGTTTAGCGCGGTTCCAATCCCTTCGAGAACCGCGGCTGTTTTAAATATATAAACAAGGTTCTGGGGGAGTTCGAAAGGAAAGGCGTAAAAACTCTTCATAATCTCGGAGATTATTTCCTGGATCTTTTTACTGGATATATTTTCCTGGCTTAAAACCCTGTATAATTTCTCGGCCATATGTTCAAGGAGCTGCCTGGAAACCTCCTTGTTTATTATCCCCAGGCCGTAATAAGCATCTATAATGCCTGAGAAATCCATCTTGATACCCGAAAGGACGGCTTTTATCAGGTTTTCCTTAGTCTCTTCGGAGATGTGTATCACCAGGCCGAAATCGAGTATTATTATTTTTCCTTCCCTGTTCACAAGGATATTGCCCGGGTGCGGGTCGGCATGCATTATGCCTTCTATGAGGGACTGGTATATGTAAAATTCGATAAGCCTGTTGATGATATAACCGGGCTCAAGACCCATTTCCTTTATTTTTTGAAGATTGGTTATCTTGACGCCCTCATGGTAATCCATTACAAGAATGTTTTTGGAATTTATTTCTTCGTAAACCTGCGGAATTATTATATAATCGAGCTCTTTTGCCCTGGAAATCTCAATAAACTCCTGGACATTTTTTAATTCATGCCTTAAATCCATTTCTTCATAAATGGTCTTGTTAAACTCCCTTAAGACGACCGATATCGATTGAAAAAATTTATTCTGCGGGAAAAAAAGCCTGAAGACGGATAAAACCCTTTTTAAAGTAATGATATCGATCCCCACGTTTTTTTCGATATCCGGACGGATAACCTTTACTATTACATCCTTTCCTTTGTACCATGCGCGGTAAACCTGGGCAACGGAGGCGGCGGCAAGCGGAACGGGGTCAAATTCCTCGAAAACCTCCTCCAGCGGCTTTTCAAGGTCGTTCATAAAAATGGGTTTTATCTTTGAAAACGATACGGCGGGTACTTCATCCTGAAGGGTTGAAAGCGATTCGATATATTCCTGGGGAAGGAAATCCGCCCTGGTCGAGATGACCTGCGCGAGCTTAATAAAAGTAGGACCTAAAGACGCGATTATTCTTGTAAGCCATCTTGACACCATTAACTGATAATCGTGGCTTAAGGTCCTTTTTTTTCCAAATACGATGAACCTTTTATTGGTAAGAAGAATAAAAAATATAAAAGGAAAAGCCTTGAAAAAAATATAGATATTTCTTTTTATCAATAGTATTCGCCCGTAGAAATTATGGTTACGGTCCCCGAACCCGAATTCACTACAAAGCAGTAATGGCCGTCGGGGGATATGGTTATCGCTGAGGGATAGCCTCCCACCTTGATTGTCTTAACCACCTCATCCTTTGAAATATCTATTACGCTCACCTCTCCGTTCTCGGTATTGTCCACGACGTATAAATATTTTTCGTCAGGGGTTACGGCAAGGGCCGTTGGGGATTTTCCCGTATAAACCGTGGCTATCTCCCCGAAAGGCTGGGGAACGTAATTTGTCGCGGGCGCTCCATAAGCGGGGACCGTTACCGGCGTGCCGCCCGGATACGGCGAAGCCGCCGCGACCGGAGGTGCGGTAATCGGCGCCGATACTACAGGGAACGGATTTACCGGAGTGGGCGCAGGCGAAGACGGAGCCGAAGCCGATGATACAGCCGCGGGATTAGATGAACTATATGTATACCTTACCGGGGCCTGACCAACGGAGACCCCGCGGTTTCTTATTTTTATATACGAAACCGCGGCCCCGTTCGTATCGGTAATAAGGGCGGCGGTGCCGTCCGGGGAAACCGCGACGGACATCGGGCCTGACGTAAGCTGTATTGTCGTTATTTTTATGAAGTGGGCGGCGCTGTAAACGGTCGCGGCCAGGTCCTGGTAGTTCACGACGAAAAGCATCGTCCCGTCAGGGGTTAAAGCCAATGACGAAGGGTCCTTTAAGGTCTTAAATTTTCCGATATACCCGTAATTTTTAGCACTGTAAACAAAAATCTCGCTCTTTTTACCGGAGGCCACATAAAAATAATCGACCGGGCCTCCTTCGGGAGAAAACGCTATTCCCGTGGGGTTTTCCGCGACATTCATGGTCCTGGTCACGGTAAGGGCGGAAATATTAATAATGGATATGGAGCTCTCTCCGGAATTCGTCACTATAAGCGTCTTTCCGTCGGGGGATATCGCGAGCCCGAAAGGATGCCTTCCCACGTCGATTCTTTTTACAACGGCGTTTTGCATGGTATTAATGACGTCAACCTGATTATCGTGCATGTTGGCTACGAAAGCGGTTCTCGAGTCGGGGGAAAAAACGACGTTCATGGGCTCGCCGCCGGTATTTATATTTATTGCCTTTGTAAGGGTCGAGAGGTTTATGACGCTTACGTTCCCTGAAGCGGCATTGCAGACATAAGCAAAAGTAAGGGAGGGGGCAATCGCCACCCCGGTTGGATGGGAGCCGACCTTTACCGACGCAACGACCCCTTTTGTTGCCATGTTTATTACCGAGACATTATCGTCATCCGAATTTGTTACAAGCGCGTACCTGTTGTTCGGGGAAATTGCGACGCCGTAAGGAAAATTGCCGACGGGAATGACGCTTTCCATCGAAGGCGCGATGGAAGCCCATGAGTTTCCAATATAGGTTGAAAAAGTTAGCGATAAACAAAAAGCAAAAATTATTAAGACTAACGGGTAATTTCTTGATTTTGACATAAAACTCCTTTTCTTAATTAATTAGACATTTTCCAGTTAACTGGATTTATAGTTTATGATTTTTTTGAACTCGTCTTCGTCTATGATTTTAAGTCCCATTTTTTTTGCCTTTTCGTATTTGCTTCCCGGGTCTTTGCCGGCCACCACGTAACCTAAGCTTTTTTTGACGGTTTTTTCAACTGTCCCGCCTTTTTCTTTTACGATGGTTTCCGCCTCGTCCCTCGTGAAATTTTCAAGGGAACCCGTAAAAATAAAGCTCTCGCCGCCAAGCGCGGCCCCTCCGGCCTTTGCCTGGGTTTTATACGGGGAAACACCGGCGCGGAAAAGGCGTTTAATTACTTCCGCGTTGGAATTTAGTTTAAAGAAGTTAAAAATGGATTTAGCAATTTCTTCGCCTATCCCAAATTTTGAGGTAAGATCCCCTATATCCGCTCTTTCAATGCCTTCGATGTCCCCGAAATACCTGGCAAGGAGGCTTGCTACGAATTCCCCGACGTGCCTTATTCCCAGGGCATAAATAAATCTATCATAAGATATATTTTTAGATTTTTCAATAGATTTAAACAGATTTTCTTCCGATTTCTCTCCGAATCCCTCGAGGTCCCGCAAATCACCTTTCTTCAGGTAGTAAATGTCGGCGATGTTCTTTATAAGCCCGAGGTCTACCAACCTTTCGACGATTTTCTCCCCGAGCCCTTCTATATCCATTGCCCTTTTCGACGCGAAATGCACAAGCTCACCCTTAATCTGGCATGGACAGGAAAGCTCGTTCATGCACCTGTGAAAAGCCCCGTCTATAACTACCTCCGAACCGCAGCACGGGCATTTAGAGGGAAGCCTGAAAGGATTTTTATGGGGTCCCTTCGACATGACCTTTACGACCTCGGGAATGACGTCGCCGGAGCGCTCCACAAGAACGCTATCCCCTATATTGACCCCCTTTTTATCTATCTCGTCCTGATTGTGAAGCGTCGCCCTTTTTACTATCACCCCTCCTATCCTTGCCGGCTTCAAATGGGCGACGGGGGTGAGGATTCCGGTCCTTCCGACCGAAACCTCTATATCTTCTATTGAGGTAACCTCCTGTTTGGGGAAAAATTTGTAGGCGATGGCCCACCTCGGGCTTTTCGATATTTCGCCGAGCCTTTCCTGGAGCTTCAAATCGTTGACCTTTATTACGACCCCGTCTATTTCCACCGGAAGGGATTCCCTGTTTTTTTCTTCATCCTCGAAAAACTTTACGGCTCCTTCGATGTCTTTAACGGTCTTTATCTCCTTGTTGACGTTAATTCCCAGTGATTTAAGCATCTCCATCAGCTCGTGCTGAGTTTTGACGTCCCCCGCGTCCGTTAATTTTCCCACGCCGTAGGCATACATTATAAGGTTTCTCCTGGCGGTAATGGACGGGTCGAGCTGCCTTATGCTGCCGGAGGCGGCATTCCTGGGATTGGCAAAAAGCGCAAGGCCTTCCTTCAACCTTTCGGCATTGAGTTCCCTGAAGCTTTTTTTGGTCATCAGCACCTCTCCCCTTATCTCAATGTATGGGACGGGTTTTTGAAGTTTAAGCGGAATGGTGTTTATGGTCTTCAAGTTTGCCGTGACGTCCTCTCCCGTAATCCCGTCGCCCCTGGTCGAGCCCTGCGTAAAAATACCGTTTTTATAAACGAGCTCTATCGCGAGTCCGTCGAACTTAAGCTCGCATTCATACTCTATCTTCTCGCCCTCTTTAAGCCCCAGAAACCTCTTTATCTTTTTGTCGAATTCAATAACCTCTTCTCTGGAATAGCCATTTTCCAGAGAAAGCATCGGAGCGCCGTGTTTTACCTGGCCGAACTTCTCGCTTACGGCGCCTCCCACCCTCCTTGAAGGAGAATCCTCCCTGACGAACCGCGGGTATTTTTTTTCGAGGGACTGTAGCTCTTTTACGAGCTTGTCGAATTCAAAATCGGATATTACTGGATTATCCAGCATGTAATACCGGTAATTATGGTAGTTTATCTCATCGGTAAGCCTGTCTATTTTCTTTTTAACCTCTTCGGGGATCATTGCCCCTCCGGGAATAATTTCCTTTTCCATGATTTATTTTCTAAGCCTCGGGTCGACAAGGGCGTAAGCAACGTCGGCTATGAGGTTGCCAAGCAGGGTTAAAACCGCCCCAATAACAAGTATGCCCATTATTGTGGGATAATCCCTGGCGAGAACGCTCTGGTAAAAAAGCCTTCCCATTCCATTTATGTCGAAGATTGTTTCAATTATGACGCTTCCGCCGATAAGACCGGGAACGCTGAGCCCAAGGATAGTAATAAAGGGTATGAGTGCATTTTTAAGGGCGTGCCGGTATATAACGACACTCTCTTTTAATCCCTTCGCCCTGGCCGTGGTAATATAATCCTGGGAGTACGCCTCTATCATGTTGCCCTTAAGATACCTCGAAAGCCCCGCGATACCGCCGAATCCCGCAACAAAAACGGGCATCGCGAGATGCCTCGCCACGTCCAGGAGCTTATCCCACCACGGAAAATAATTATACCCGATCGAGGTAATCCCTCCCACCGGAAGAACCCCGAGATTTATGCCGAAAAATATAATAAGGAGGAGGGCTACCCAGAAGGACGGCGCCGCGAAGCCGATAAATACAATCACGGTCGTTATCCTGTCGAAGAGGGAGTTTTGCTTTACCGCCGCCATGGCGCCGAGAGGTATGGAAAGAATGAAGATAAATAAAATCGCGAGGGAATTTATTATTATCGTTATCCCTATCGTTCTTTCGATTTCTATTATGACCGGCTCGTGGTTCGAGGTGAATGAAAGCCCGAAATTAAGAGTGGCAATTTTTTTAATCCAGTCAAGGTACTGAACAAGGATAGGCTTGTCAAGCCCGTAGAGTTTTTCCAGCATGACCCTTGAAGCCATGGAAACACGGGGATTGAGCCCCAATTGTTCGGTAAGGGGGTTTCCGGGAGCCAGGTGGATTACAAGGAAGGAAATAAGCGTGATACCGAAAAATACCGGTATCATGAAAAGCAGCCTTTTTATAATATAGGTTCCCATGTTTAGCCCGTCCCGTTGCATTATATAATATAAGGGTGAAATTATAAACCCCCCAATTTCATCGTTCGCGCCGGGGCAACCTCAACAATCGAACTTCCAAACTAATCGGGGAATTTTGATTGAAGGTTCTTTGATTTATATGTTAAAATACGATTCATAATTAATTTGAAAATATTTCGGGGGTTTTAAATCATGCTGAAAAAATTCGCTGTTCTTTTTCTCGCCGCCGTCCTGCCTGTTCTCGCGTTAAGCGGCTGCGCCACGACGAGCACGGTGGAGGGAAAACCGATAATATCGTCAAGCGTAGGAAAGATAAAAGACGGGGTCACGACGGAGAAGCAGGTCATTTCCATGCTCGGGAATCCCTATTCCATCGAGGAGGACCCTCTTAACGGCACCAGGACCCTTAAGTACCGGTTCTATTACAGAAGGCTTCTTCATCTCGGGAGCGAGATAGTAACCTCTTCCACAAGAAAATATAATGAAAAACTTGACGTAATTACCAAAAACGGCATTGTGATATCGCACAGCTTTTCGTCCGAGGGAAATATCTCTCTTGATGAAGCGATCAGGAACTCCGGAGCTGGTGGGACCGGTAATAAATGAACATAAAATTCACCAAGCTCGAAGGCGCGGGAAACGACTACATTTACATAGACGCCATAAACGACCTTCCCGCGTGCATGAGGGACAAAACGGATTTTTACGAAAGCCTTTCGGTTAAAATTTCCGACAGGCACTTCGGCGCCGGTTCCGACGGAATAATAATAATTCTTCCTCCGAAAAACGGGGAAAATGGAAAAAAATCCGATTTCCGGATGAGGATGTTCAACGCGGACGGTTCCGAGGGGGAGATGTGCGGAAACGGCATAAGGTGTTTCGCGAAGTACGTTTACGATCACAATCTCACGAATAAAAAAGTCATAAACATAGAAACGCTCGCGGGGGTAAAAACCGTGGAGGTTTTTATTGAAGATAACGGAGGAACGGTTTCGGGCGCGAGGGTGTTCATGGGCAATCCTTCCTTCGATACCAAAAAAATTCCGGCCGTTTTTAACAAACCGGAGATTATAAACGAAAAAATAAATGTAAAGGGTAAAAGCTTCGAAATTTCCTGCGTCTCAATGGGAAACCCCCATTGCGTCGTATTCGTCGAAGGCGTAAGGAATTTAGAAGTGCCCTTTTATGGAAAGTTAATCGAAAATAATCCGATGTTTCCTAAGAAGACCAATGTCGAGTTCGTAGAGGTAAAGGATAAAAAAAACGTGCTTGTCCGGACATGGGAAAGGGGTTCTGGCGAAACCCTCGCGTGCGGAACAGGCGCCTGCGCGGTTTATTCCGTGATGAAAAAAACGGGGAGGCTGGCCGGAAACAGGTTAAATGTCAAACTCTACGGCGGAACGCTCGAGATAGAAGGGGATAACGGCATCTACATGACCGGCCCCGCGAAAGAGGTGTTTACTGGATTTGTTAATTTTCCTTAAAAAAAATATCGCAAAGCCGCTTGGGCTTTTATTTATAATAAACATCCTGCTGCTAGTCCATCCCTCGTTGTCTCCGGGAATGTCTCCCGGTTTTTACAGCCATATTTTGAAACCGGGGAAAATCAGGGGAGAAAATTCCTTTAAAAAGGGATACGCTTTCTACGAAAAGAAAGACTATAAAAATGCGGCGGAGGAGTTCCGGCTCTATGCCGGCAACGGAGGATTGCTGGAAAGTTATGCCCTTTATTTCGAAGGGCTGTCTTTATTCAGAATTCATGATTATAAAAATGCCCGCTATTCCCTCCTCAAACTTTTAATTTATCATCCGCGTTTCATCCTTTACAATAACGCCGTTTACTATCTCGCGTCCTCGGAAAAAAAGCTCGGTTTCCTCAATGACTCCCTCAGGCATTACCGCTACATCCTGGAACACGCGGGCAAGTCCTCCTCCCCGGATAAATTGAAACCGCTTATAATGCTTAAAATCTCGAAGGTTTACATCTCGCTTAAAAACTATTCCATGGCAAGAAATTATCTCATAGGCATTTACGCAGGCTATCCCTATTTCTCCAAAAAAAATAATATAGCCGTTCTTATAAAAAGGCTTCCCCCGGGATACGACAATATGGCCCTCACCGGGAAGGAGGAAATAGACCTTGCCCGGAGCCTTTACTTCGACGGCCGGTACAAAGACTCCCTGAATATATTAAATTCCCTTCAACCCGAAGGAAAAGAACTTAACTGGGCAAGGATAATAAGGCTTAAAATCCTCCTTAAATCAAAAAGCGCTAAATTTATTCCATACCTTAAGAGCCTGGCCGCGACGGGCGTAATCAACGGACCCGAGGACATAAGCCTTGAGGCAAGGTATTATTATGAAAAAGGGGGGAAGGACAGGGCCTTCGGCCTTCTGAAATCCGCCGCCTCGAGATATGGATACCTGGACGGCAAGGAACTTTGGATATACAGGCGCCTGGTCTGGGAAAAAGCCCTCTATGACATTAAATACGGATATTATTCATCCGCGGGAAAGATTCTCGAAAACCTCATAATGGTCGACGATTCAATCTTGAAGGGGGATGCCCGATTTCTATTCTGGTACGGTTTTGTCCTGGAAAAACTCGGACTCGCGAAAAGGGCCTCTTTTTACTTCGGCGTAGCCGCCAACTCCCGCAGGTCGATGTTTTCTTATTACGGAATAATGTCCAGGAACGAGCTTAACCACACAGGTAAAAAAGAAGACCCCGCTAACCAGGACCAGGAAAAATTTTCGGGCGGAGGCATTGAAAAAAGCCTTTTAATTTTATCCGCTGAACTCAAGAGAAACCGCTCATTATATAAAAGCCTGAGAAGGTTCGGCGCGTTCTCGGGCATGGGCTTATTTTATCTTAAGAGCTTAGAAATGAGCGACATCCTGCGGAGAGTCTCCCTTAACGAAGACGGGAAAAAGCCCGCGTTAATATTCGCCGTATCGTATATTCTTGAAAAATCCGGCAACTATGCCTACGGGGTGGGCCTCGCGAATCTCCTTCTTCACGAAAGTTTCTCCAGCGGGGATCTTCCCGAGGTAAGGAGAATAATCCACGGCAAGGATTACCTTAGGCTGTTATTCCCGCACCCTTATTTAAAATACGCCGCAAACTATTCCAGCCGTTACGGGATTCCCATGGACCTTATTTACGCCGTCATGAGGCAGGAAAGCAGGTATAACCAGTATTGCAGGTCTTACGCCAACGCGATAGGCCTCATGCAGATTATCCCCCCGACGGGGTATTACATAGCCGGAAAGATAGGCTGCGACGGCTTTTATCCAGGCATGCTTTACAAAAAAAACATAAATATTGATTTCGGCTCATATTACCTGAAATCGCTTCTCGAGCGTTTTAATAACAGGAAGTACCTCGCGATAGCCTCATACAATGCCGGGCCTAATGCCGTGGCTTACTGGGAGACGCGGTTCGGAGAGGCCCGGAAACTTATCTTCATTGAATCCATTCCCATATACCAGACAAGGGATTACGTCAAAAAGGTCCTTTCAAACTATTACGATTACAGGGAAACCTATGGAAGAAATTTTTAGAGCCTTCAAGGAAAACAAGCCCGCTCTGCTATCGTTTTTTTTTATATTGATTGTAATCATAACCGCGATTTTCGCGGGTCTTATAAGCCCTCACAATCCCGACAGGATAAACGTGGACGCGATACTTTTACCACCGGGCTGGCATCATATCCTGGGCACGGACCAGCTCGGAAGGGACGTCCTCTCAAGGCTTATCTACGGCAGCAGGATTTCTATAGAGGTAGGGTTCATAGCGGTTTCGATATCCCTTTTGATAGGCGTTCCGCTTGGAGCTTACGCCGGTTATTACGGGGGGCTTGCCGACAGCATACTTATGAGGTTCGTCGACATAATGCTTACTTTTCCCTCGTTCTTTTTAATTCTCGCCATAAGCGCGATACTGAAGCCCTCCATCATCAATATCATGATAATAATAGGGCTGACCTCATGGATGGGCATAGCAAGGATAGTGAGGGCCGAATTTGCCCAGAACAGGGAAAAGGACTACGTGCAGGCGGCAAGGGCGTCGGGGGCGGGAGGTTCATATATTATGTTTTCAGAAATACTCCCAAACGCGATGGCGCCTATACTCGTTTACGCTACTTTAGGCATCGCGGGAGCTGTTTTAATCCAGGCCTCGCTCGCATTCCTTGGAATCGGCATAATGCCTCCCACCGCGAGCTGGGGAGGGATGCTTTCAGGGGGAAAAACATATATAATGGTCGCGTGGTGGCTTACGCTTTTCCCGGGACTGGCGATACTTTTTATGGTTTTAAGCCTTAACCTTATAGGCGAAGCGCTGAGGGACGCGCTGGATCCCAGATATAAGGGATTAAAACTCCGGAAGGTCTCTTAGGTCTTTTCCGAGTTCCATGTAAAGCAGAAGCTCCATTATCTTTTGTGCGTGGTCCGCAAACCTTTCGTATTTCCTGGCAATAAAAATATAGGTTATATTGTTTTCCAGCGACTGAAGGTTTTTAAGGGAATTATTAATAATATCGACCACTATCTTATGGGAAAGGACGTCTATAACGTTTTCGTTTTTGACTATGACGTCTTTTAGCCCAAGGTTGTCTTTCACCCCGTCCGAATACATCGTCATGGCAAGCTTGAGCATCTCATCCCCCCTTTTATAGACGTCTTCGAGGTAGGAGGAAATACACTTGAACTCATAAGAAAAAGACGGCCCGTCGGTAAGCTTAAGGCCGAGCTGGCATACGGCGGCGCAGAGGTCTCCCATCCTTTCTAAGTCCGTTATTATTTTCATCGTGGTGGTGATGAACATAAGGTCTGCCGCCTCGGGTTGATATAGCGCCAGGAGCTTTATGCAGCTTTCGTTGATATCAACCTCAAGATGGTTTATGTTGAGGTCGTTTTTAATCGTTTCTTCCGCGAGGGCGCTATCCCTTTCAAAAAGGAACTTTGTCGCGTTCCCAAGTTGAGACGAAACCATCCCACCCATCTGGACGACCTGCGCCCTTAATTTTGAAAGTTCGTTATCGAGAACATTCATAAAATAACCTCCTTCAATACCTGCTCGTGATAAAATTCTCCGTCCTTTTGTCTTTGGGCCTTAAGAAGAAATTCCCGGCTTCGTCGAACTCTATAAGCTCCCCGTCCAGGAAAAACCCGCTATAGTCAGAAATACGGCCCGCCTGCTGGATATTATGGCTCACTATTATTATCGTGTAATATTTTTTAAAAGTCGTGATGAGGTCGAGTATTATGCTTGTAGAAACCGGGTCGAGGTAGGCCGTCGGTTCGTCCATCAGGAGAATGGACGGGTTCGTGGCAATCGCCCTCGCTATACAGAGCCTCTGCTGCTGTCCGCCCGAGAGGGAAAAAGCGGGTTTAGCGAGCTTGTCTTTCACTTCGTCGTAAAGGCCCGCGTATTTAAGGCATTTTTCCACCCTTTCGACTATGAATTCCTTGTTTTTAATGCCGTGGATTCTTAATCCGAAGGCCACGTTTTCAAATATGGACTTTGGAAAGGGGTTCGGGTTCTGGAACACCATTCCTATATTGCGCCTCAGCTCCACGACGTCGACCGATTTACCGTAAATGTTTTGCCCGTCTATTATAACCTCTCCCGTGAGCCTTGCCCCCTCGGTGTAGTCGTTCATTCTGTTAAGGGTCCGCAAAAACGTGGATTTGCCGCATCCGGAGGGGCCAAGGAGGGTGCACACGGAATTTTTCTTAAAAAAAAGGTTGACGTTCTTCAATAGATGCTGCTTGCCGTAATAAAAATTTAAATTTTTAACGTCAACTTTAATTTCGTAATCTTTCTTTTTTTCTTCTGCCATCTTATCCAGGACCGCCGGTTTTAAAATTGAATTAATTTTATATTTTTACTATATAGCCAGAAATCACAATAAAAATCTTTTCGTAAGATAGTTTATAAGCCTGAGACCCAGGTCAAGGGCAAGTATAAAGGCAAGAAGAACGATAGACGCGGCCTCCGCTTTATAGTGCAATATCTTTGAGGGCTCGTGTATATATATGAATATGAGCATCGCCAGGTCTCCTACCGCTCCCCCCGGCCCCGTCACGCCGGTAGGCATCCCGGTATTGTAATAATTCGTAAACAGAAGGGGCGCCGTCTGCCCTATGATGTTCATTACTCCAAGTAAAATCCCTGTAAATATCCCGCCCATCGCGGCTTTAATAATTACGCTATGCGTCGCCTGCCATTTGGTCGCCCCCATGGCCAGGGCGCCCTCTATATAGCTCGCGGGTATCTGGTTAACCGCCTGCTCTGTAAGAAGCGTGATTATGGGCACCATAATAAATCCGAGGGTAAGCCCCCCAGCGAGGGAAGAAAACCCTAAATGAAAGCCCGGCCCCGTCGCGGTCGAAAAAACAAAGAACCCGACTATTCCCCATACCACCGAAGGAATGCCTATCATTAGCTCGTTCAAGAGTTTCAGGAAATAGTTAGACCTCTTCCTTCCAAAAAGGGAGAGGTAAAGGCCCGAGCCGATTCCAAGGGGAATCGATAAAACGGACGCTATTACTATGAGGTAAACATCCCCGACGATCGCGTTGAGTATTCCTCCCCTGGCGCCGATGGGAAAGCCCGTCGGAAGCGTCGAGACAAAATTCCAGTTCAGGTAGGCTGAACCTACCTCGAAGGCCTTGTAAATAATATGAAATACCGGGAAACCCCCTATAATAAAAGCGATAACGGCAAAGCAAATCGCAAGGTTGTTGTAAAACTTCTTCCTGCGAATATATCCCCTGTTCACGGGAAAAACCTCCGGGTTTTCGCCGCCCTCCCCCGCCTTTGAGGCGGGCTTATCAGGAACTGTTTTCTTTTCTTCAATCATTTATGGCCCGCGTTTATCATTAAATTAATCATCCCCCGCCAAACTGCGACCTGCTGAGCCTTCCGCCTATAACGCTGTTTAATATATTCCTTCCTATTATGTTGACGAGAAGGCTTATGACCAGAAGGATCAGGGCAAGCTCGACCTCCGCCGAGGCGTAAATAGGGCTTATTACGGCAAACGTAAAGGTGTTGGCGAGAACCGAAGAAATCGTGTATCCGACGCTGAACAGGGATTTTGGCACTATGGCCTGGTTGCCGATTAAAAGGACGACCGCGATGGTTTCCCCGACGGCCCTTCCGAAACCCAGGACGATCCCGCCGTAAATTCCGCTAAGCGCGTAAGGAAGGGAGACGTTTTTAATCACGTCGAGCCTCGTCGCGCCCATCGCAAGCGCCCCGTCCTTCGCCAAATCGGGAACGGCCGAAAGCGAATCCTTGGTTATGGAGGCTATTATAGGCAGTATCATGAACGCCACGACGATGGAGGCCGCGAGTATGCCGTAACCGATGTTTTCCTCAACCTTTAAAAACGGGATGCCGGAAAAATAGGCGTTAAAGAAGGGCTCCACGGACTCCCTGAGCCATGGAACTATCGTGAGGACCCCCCATACGCCAAAGACGACGCTTGGAATCCCCGCGAGCATTTCAATAATAACCGTAAGGAAGCTCCGCAGAAAAAAAGGGCAGTATTCCTGGAGAAAAACGCCTATGCCAAGGGCTAAAGGAACCGAGAATATCAGGGCCAGAAACGTAACGAACAGCGTGCCGGCAATAAACGTCAGCGCGCCAAAAATTTCCATTGGGGGATTCCATGTTTTTACCCATAAAAACGGGGCGCCGTATCTTATGACAGCGGGATAACTGTACGCGGCTATGACTAAAACCGAAACAAAAAATATCGCTATTATTCCGAGTACGAAAAGGGAAAGTATTAGCCTGTAGAGGTCGTCTTTATATTTAAGGTTTAGTATCGGTATTGAGATTTTCATTCGAAGGGTTTATCGAAAAAGTAATAAAAATTTTTAATTATTATAACACAAACTTTTTAATTTTTAATAAAAAATTAGGGACGGATTTAGCCTGGTCAGTTAAATTAGGAAAAGGGGCCGGAATTTAATCCGGCCCCTTTTCTTTTTTAAATCTTCTTTTAAAAAACCTCTTTTATTGAACCTGGTTTAAGAGCTTCTTCACGTTGCCCATTACGGACTTTGGAAGGGGGGCAAAGCCCGTGGGAACGGTGTACTTTTTCGACTGTCCGGGGCCGAGCGCCCATTTTATAAGGTCCTTTATGGATTTGGCCGCGGCGGCGTCAGGCTGCTGTTTTTTGACCATCCAGAACTCGAAGTTGGAGTCGGGATAGGCGTCTTTCGCGGAAACGTTCCATACGATGGATTTATCGAAATCCGCGGGGAAATTGCCTTCTTTAAGGGCCGAATTTCCGGCGGCCGCTATTGATTTAACCGAACCGACTACGAAATATCCGGCCTTGTTTAACAGCGCGGCGCTGGAAAGATGATATTCAAGAACCCAGCCCAGACCGACGTAACCTATTCCGCCCGGGGTGCTTTTAACCGCGGCGACGACGGCGTCGGAACCTAAGTACCCGCTTCCGACGGGCCACGCGGGGGAAAGGCTTATTCCTATCTTTTTTGCCCATTCCCTCGAGGTATCGGTTAAAAGGCTCGTAAAGTCGAAAGTAGTTCCGCTTGCGTCGGCCCTGTGCACTACAAAGATATGAAGATTGGGGAAGTTATACCGCGGGTTGAGCTTTTTGAACGCGGGGTCGTTCCAGTTCGTGATTTTTCCAAGGTATATGTCGGCAACCATCTTCGGGGTCATTTTAAGGTTGGCGGAATTAGGTATGCCCGGTATGTTGTAAATTACCTGGGCGTCGTCAAGCGCGACCGGAATGTTTACGAGGTTGGGATACTGTTTTTTAAAAGCCTTCGTGAGATAGGCGTCGGAGGCGCCGATAGAAATATTGCCGTTAGCCGCGTTAGAAATTCCGAAACCGGAGCCGGTACCTGCGACCGAAACCGTTACGTCAGGATGAATCTTGTGATACTTGACGGCCCATACGCTGTTAAGCGGGTATAGCATCGTTGAGCCGGAAATCGTTATAGTCCCCGCAGGGGTCTTGGAACCGGCGGGACCGGACTTCGCGCAACCGGAGGCGCCGAAAGAAACACCGGCGACTAACGCCATGGCCGCGACTCCTCCTAAGATTTTTTTAAAACCGTTTACTTTCATGAATCTCCTCCATTAAAAGTTTAAAAAGTTAAAGTTAATTTATTTTTCTATCCGGCGAAAACCGGCCTAATGCTCTATTATATTACCAAACGAATGTTACAATTTTATTACAGTTTTGTTAAATTTTTGTTACAATGATGAAAAAAACCGAAGGAGGTTTCCCCTGATGCCGACAGCTGAAATAAATGTCTTTAACCCCGTAAGGATACATTTCGGAAACGGAATTATAAATATGGCGGGCGAAATAGCAAAAAAATATTCCGGCGTCGCGCTTGTCGTAACGGGGGGCGAGTCGATGCAAAAAACGGGCGCGCTCGAAAGGCTCCTCAAAATCCTCAAGGATTCAGGAATTAAAACCTTCGTCTACGACGGCATTACTCCCAATCCCACGTGCGATGAAATCGACGAAGCCGCCAAAATGGCGAGGGAAAAGGGCGCGGGTCTCGTTATCGGCCTGGGGGGCGGAAGCCCCATGGATTCCGCGAAGGCAACCGCGGTGGCCGCGAAGGGAAACGTCCCGGTGTGGGAATACCTTAAAAATCCCGCCAAAGACGCCCTGCCCGTAATAACCGTCGCTTCCACCTCCGGAAGCGGAAGCGAGGTCAACAGGTATTCGGTAATGACGAACCCCAAAACCTGCGAAAAACCCGGCTTCGGTTACGAATGCATGTATCCTAAGGAGGCCATAATAGACCCGGAGATTACGGCCACAATGCCGCCTTTCGTCACCGCCTCCACCGGCTTCGACGTCTTCGTCCATTCCCTTGAGGCTTCCGCCGGCAAGGCCGCGAATGTTTTCTCCAAGGCATATTCGCTTCAGGCTTTTCACCTCCTTAAAAACAACCTGGAAAAGGCATACAACGAACCCGAAAACCTTGAGGCGCGCGGTAAGATGGCCCTTGCGTCCGCGTTCGCGGGGCTCGCTATTAATATCTCCGGCGTGGGAATCATCCACGGCCTCGAACACCCGGTTTCGGGAAATTACCCGAAGGTCGCCCACGGGGCGGGGCTCGCGGCCCTTGCCGCCCCGTCCTTGAAATATAATTTTGAAACGTGCAAAAGGAATTACATGCTGATAGCAAAACACATGGGGGTCAAAAGGATGGACAAACCGGACGATGAATACGCTCTCGCGTTCATCGAAAAAATCGGGGACATGCTGAAAGCCGTGAACCTGGGCCTGAGGCTTAAGGACCTTGGAATAGAGAGGGAAAAACTGCCGAAAATCGCGAAGGAGGCCTTTACTACGATGAAATTCGCGATGGAAAACAACCCGGTCACGGTCTCCGAGGCGGACGCCCTTAAAATCCTCGAGGCAAGCTATTAATATGGAACTCCACTAAGAAGCCCGAAGCATATTTTCTTTTGTCGTGTAAAGATCGTGTCTTGATTGCAGATTCATCCAAAATTCCGGAGAAGTTTTAAAATATTCCGATAATTTTATAGCCATTAACGGACTAATGCTTCTTTTCTCGTTTACAAGTTCGTTTATTGTTCTAAACGCGACATTTAAATCCAAAGCAAGCTTTGACTGCTTCAGATTCAAAGGTTTCAAGAATTCCTCTCTCAAAACTTCGCCGGGGTGAGTGACATTTCTTTTTAATTCGAGAATATTCATATTATACGCTAATTATGGTAATCTGCCACATAAACATCATGCGCGTTCCCGTTTTTAAATTTAAAAACTATCCTGTACCGGTCGTTAATCCTGATGCTGTAAAATCCTTTAAGATCGCCTCTCAAAACCTCAAGCCGATTAGCCGGAGGAACTTTTAAATCGTCCAATCTTTCTGCCGCGTCTATCATGTCCAGTTTTCGGACCGCAATTTTTTGTATATGCTGTGGAATCTTTTTACTAAAACCGTGTAAGTAAATCTTCTCTGTTTCAGTGTTTAAGAAATTTATTATCATTAAAGGATTCCATTATCATGCCTATTATAACGCTTAACGTAATAAAAGTAAACAATAAAATCGAGCAAAAACATAAAAAGGAAGCATCGCGGAAACAAATAAATAGGACACTATTTTGACAGGGGAGCTCTTGAAATCGTTAAACCTGAATGCCGGGCTTAAGGACCTTGGAATAGAGAGGGAAAAACTGCCGAAAATCGCGAAGGAGGCCTTTACGACGATGAAATTCGCGATGGAAAACAACCCGGTCACGGTCTCCGAGGCGGACGCCCTTAAAATCCTCGAGGCAAGCTACTGAAACGCGCCCGACAGGTTTTAGCCATAAAAAAAGGCCGGAATTTTATTCCGGCCTTTTTTATTTTTATCCCTCTTTCCTTTAAGAATCAGAAATTCCAGGAGATGTCGGTGCCGAGGGCCTCGATGTTTTTGTGAGTTGAATGGTCAAACCCGTAACATGATTGGCCGTCGTTGTAGGTGCAGTATGAAAGATTGGGGTCAGATTGATTCTGAGGAGTAGCGCTCTCCACACCCGCTCCGGTAGCCACGTAGGATGCCCATGCCTCCCAGGAGATGGTTTTCGTAAAGTTATGCGTAAAGTTAAGGTCGAACTCGGTTCCTATAGTCGAGCCGCCAAAAACCGGATGATCCGCTACTGCGGAAGGGCCCGGTGCCATGTAGCTTCCCGAGATATCGGTCTTAAGCCAGTTCGAGTGAATGATGGATTCCTGAAGGGTATTGTTGTCAGACAGGGTTTCCTGGGCGTCCACCATAATGACCCATTTGTTGGCGAGGATTGGGCCCACGGCCTCTCCCTTGGTGCCGCCGTAAAGGTAATCGTTACCGGGGGCGTTAAACTGTATCGGCTGCCAGGAGGAGCCGATGACATCTCCGAAGAGCGTCCTCGTATTCTGTATCATGGAATAATAGCCCACGTCGTAATGGTCTTCGGAAATGGGGGCGCCCATTCCGAACTTAACGCCGAGCGTTACCGGGGTAGAGGTCTGAAGCGCCTGCGAGCCCGTAGCGAAAATATCGTAAGCGTTTATCGGCGCGTTGGTCGGCTGGCCATTATTTACGTCAAAAATAGGCTCTCCCAGGAGAAAAGGAGTATTATCATAAGGGAAGCCAAATGAAATAGCCTGAGAGGAGGCGACCAGGTCTCCCCTGAAATAGTCGAACTCGCCCGAGAGGTTTGTCCCGGCGTTGGAATATTTAGCGCTTAAGCCGCCGAAGGTGATATTCGCGACGGGATAAATTGAGCTTATGGATGAAATAGCGCTGTAATTGCCGGAGACTTGGGACGAAAGCTCGGCCCCGAACTGGTAGAGATGGGCTTCCGTAAGCCATATGCTGTAAGAAGCGTGGTTTATCGGCTTCATGTTCATAACCATAATCGCGGGAACGGTTCCCATCTGGGTATGGGTGTAATCAGACGCGGCGGGGGGATAATATCCCTCCGTGGTGGCGCTAATAGGGCAATTTGCGCTTGATCCAAGAGTTGTGGTGCAACCATCATAATTCGCGTAACCAAGTACTTCGGAGCCGAATATGTTGCCCACGAGTATCCCGATGTTGCCCATCGGAAGGAAATCCGCTATGGCGTCCGCGTTGGTGTTCACGGCGACGCCGAGGCCGAACTCGACGGGCAGACGGCCGAACATGACGGCGCCCACGGGTGTGATTACCCTTATGAAGGCCTGCCTGAGGCCGAAGGTGTTGAAGTCGTTGTTAAAGCCGACGGGAACGGGGTTTCCGCCCTCGAGGTAATAACCGTTTGTGCCGAAGCCGTTAGTTATGCCGTTATAGGTGTTGGTTAGATCCGCCTGGACGAACAGCGACGCGAGCGGCATGCCTCCAACCATCTTGTCGTAATTGATCGCGCCGTTTAACCTGATCCTTTGAAGGAAATCAGAATACGTGTTCTGGGTCGGATACCCCGCCTCGGTGTCAAACGCCTGGGCCTGGTTCTGCGCCCACAGGCCGATGCCTAAATACTGGCCCGTTAAAGACATGCTGACGCCGGAGTTGTTGGCCTGAGAGGCCGCGAACGAAGGCGAAGCAATCGCTAAAACAAAAAATCCGGCGAGTAAAACTGCTATCAGGGACCGGATGTGTAATTTTCTCTCCATCTTTTCCTCCTTTTGATTTTAATAAGTTAAAATAAATTTATGCCTAGAGATTTAACGCCGATTCCTAAACATAAAATTTTTTTTAAAAAGTATCATAATGTCGATAGCAATGTCAAGAAAAATAATTACTTGGAGAGGGTTTATTTAAATATAACTATATATTTATAAATCTATAATCTTTATATAAACTGGTTTAGGGGCGTTCCCGAAGCGGATGCGTAGCGCGCTTCGTTTTCTTTCTGGGAAGGCTTCGCGCCTTTAAGCCTGGCGGACGAGAGCCGCTCGCCGATTTTTTTGACGAGAAGCGAGTTCATCCCGTGGCCGGTCTTTCTCGCCTCGACCCGTCCCTTTATCCTGTAGCCGGACAGGTATAAATCCCCGATTAAATCGAGGACCTTATGCCTTATGAATTCGTCTTTATATCTTAAACCTTCCTTGTTGAGGACGTCTGTTTCGTCGAGCACGAGCGCGTTTTCGAGGCTGCCGCCTAACGCGAGGCCGTTCTTTTTCAAGTATTCGACGTCCTTTAAAAATCCGAAGGTCCTTGCCTTCGATATTTCGGGGTAAAAATTAAAAGAATCTATTTTCATTTCGAACGAGCCGGAGCTAACCAGAGGATGCTTGAAATCCATCGTGTAATATATCTCGAAACCGTCCGAGGGATATGCCGCAATGCCGATTTCGCCGGTGGAGCCGTCTCTTTCGGGGACGACGGGTTTAAGTATTTCAATATACCTTCTCTTTTCCTTGAGTTCTTTTATCCCCGCTTCGGTTATGCCTTCGTAAAAAACCCTCGCGCTGCCGTCCATGGCGGGTATCTCGTCGCCGTAAACGTCGATCACGGCATTGTCTATGCCGGCGCCCCACAGGGCGGACATAAGGTGTTCGACTGTAGAAATGCAGCCCGCCTGGACCTTCTCCCCCCCCCGGGTCATTGAGACCCCTATGCTTGTCCTCAGGTTCGTGGAGCAGATATTATCGGCATTGGCCTTTATGATTAGGCTGGGAGAAAGGTCTTTCCTGACAAAGGTAATCCCGCTTCCGGCGGGGGCTGGCTTGACCGCGACGGAGGCTTCCCTTCCGGTGTGAAGACCCACGCCTTTAAAATAAAGCCTGTTCGCGACGGTATTCTGATATTCGTCCCGGGATTCGACTAATATAGCGGAATTTTCAATCATGAAATAATTTGATGCAAAAAACATGCCACTTGATAAAACCTGCTTAAAGTAAGGATTTTACTGGAAGACGGGGCGGGAAATTCAATTATATTATAAAATCAAGAACCTGGGTTCGCATATTGGCGCGAATTAAGGTTCGCGTATCTTTCCTTCTCGCTGTATATGCAGCCGCAGTAATTCTGCCTGTAGAGGCCGTATTCGCGGGATAATTCTATCCCCTTTTTATAACCCTGCCTGAAATCCTCGTAATAAAAATTTACCCCGTATTTCTTTTCCAGACCTTCTCCTGTTTCTTTAATATAATCATGCTTTTGACGCTTGCTGTATAAAAGGGTCGTTGAAAAATGGCTGAATTTCGACGATTTAGCGAGCCGGGCCGTTATCTCGAGGCGGCTGGCGAGGCAGTAAAAACAGCGGTTTTCCTCCCTGAAAGCGACGTTCCTTATGAACTCCTCCATTTCGTAGGATTTTTCATGGATGACCTTGAAGCCGGTTTGCGAGGAAAACTTCCTGAGGGATTCCTCGCGCTTTAAGTATTCGCCGTAGGGATGTATGTTGGGATTATGGAAATATCCCATTACGGTATCAAATTTTTCGGTGACGACCGTGTAGGGATACATAAGACAGGGGGAACAGCATACGTGTAATAGTAATTTCGACATGGAACGTGTTTTTATTAGAAAAACCCCCCATCCTTGCTTATGCCGAAATGCTTATAGGCGGACTCCGTCGCCACGCGCCCCTTTTTTGTCCTGAGGACAAAACCGCATGAAACGAGATAAGGCTCCACGACGTCTTCCACGGTGTCCCTTTCGTCGCCCATAGCCTGGGCTATCGTGTCGATGCCCACGGGGCCTCCGGAAAACTTGTCCATTATGGTCCTTAAAAAAAGCCTGTCGGTATTGTCCAGGCCAATCTCGTCAATCCCCAGGCTCTCAATTCCAAATTTGGCGACGTCGAGGGTTATAACTTCCTTTTTCAGGTGAATCATATAATCCCTGAGCCTTCTTAAAAGCCTGTTGGCGATCCTGGGCGTCCCCCTCGAACGCCTCGCGATCTCGAACCCCGCCTCTTCTTCTATCTTTACGTCATAAAGGAGCGCGTTTCTTTTAACGATAAGGGAGAGCTCGTCAACGGTATAATATTCGAGCCGCGCGGAGAACCCGAACCTGTCCCTTAACGGGGACGGTATCAGCCCCGCCCTCGTCGTCGCCCCCACGAGGGTAAACCTTGGAAGGCTTACGCGCAGGGACTTAGCCGTTACGCCCTCACCTATGATTATATCGAGCTTAAAATCCTCCATGGCCGGGTAAAGGGTTTCGGCCGCGGCCTTTGGCATCCTGTGAATTTCGTCTATGAAAACGATATCGCCGTTTTTTACCGAGGAAAGGAGCGCCGCGATATCGCCCGCTTTTTCAATTGAAGGGCCCGACGTTACCTTGATGTTTACGCCGAGCTCATGGGCAATAATGCCGGAAAGGGTCGTCTTTCCGAGACCTGGAGGGCCGAAAAACAACAGATGGTCAAGGTCGTGATGCCCGGAATCCCGGGAGCGTTTTTTAGAGGCGTTTATGAAGATTAGAAGGTTTTCCTTGAGCCTTGACTGGCCTACGTATTCCCCGAACGTAACGGGCCTCAGGGGGTTGTCGGGAGAAATCGCGGGATCCGGCGCGCCTTCTTCCGGCAATAATTTGGAGCCGCTCCGCTGAACCTCGCTCTCGCCCGTAAAATCCTTTTTAAATGAACCCATGATTAATTTTATACGTTCTTCTGGCTATATATATATTTAAGGCATTCCTTCGTCAATTCGGACGCGGAAATACCGGAGGAAGCGCCGTCCTTTTTGATGTTCCTGTAAACCTTTCCCGCGACGTTAAGGGATTCGACCCTTGAATAGCCGAGGGACTCCAGGGCGGAGCAGGACTCAAGTATTATATCCGAATAGCCGGGAACCGCCGTCCCGTTATCAGGCGCGGTTACATGTTTTTGCCTGTTTTGGCGCGGCGTTGAGTTGAGCCGCGCCGGCACTCCGCCGCGTTCCGGCCCGCTTTCCCCTTTTTTAACCGGAACGGCCGGCGCCCCGCCAGTATTGAAAATCGCCGCCTTCTTGATTATCTTATTTTTGAGTTCCATTATTATTCTTTCGGCCTTAGCCTTTCCTATTCCCTTGACCTGTGAAAGGGAAGATAAGTCCTGGGAGGCGATTATCCCCACGAAGTTTTTCTCGTCTATGGCGGAAAGAATGGTAACGGCAAGCCTTGGCCCGATGTCTTTCACCTCGAGAAGAAGGTTAAAGATCTCCCTCTGCAAGGAAGAGCGGAACCCGTAAAGCGATATGTTGTCTTCCCTGACGTGGGTATGGATAAAAAGGGCGATGGTTTCTCCCTCGCATATTGTCAAAAACCCCCTTCCGCCTTCGGGAATCACCACTTCATAACCGACGCCGTTGTTTTCGACTATGACGGAAGACTTACCTTCGTCCCTGTAGATTACCCTTCCTTCGAGGTAGGCTATCATTATAAATTTTCCTTGTTCATTAAACAAAATTTGACATGTCCGTGGCGCAGCAAACGGCGATGGCCAGGGCGTCGGTTATATTCGGGTCCGCCTTTCCGTCCAGAAAGGATTTTATGGAAGAACCCCCGTATGAAGAACCTGCGTCCGAGAAAATCAAGCCGAGAGCCGCTTTGACCTGGTCCTTGTCCGCGTTCCCGTATCCGGCCACGCTCTTTTTTACAAATCTCGCGGGATATTCTTTCAGTCTTAAACCTTCCTGCGAGGACAAAAGAATTATCACTCCCCTCGCCTGGGAAAGCTTTATCAAGGAGGACGGGTTCACTCCCGAAAAAATGGATTCCAGGGACATCAGGGACGGAGAATATTCGCTTATCACTTCTTTCAGTTCCGCGTAAATCCTCCCCAGGTTTGAGGGAAACCTGTCCCTTCCCGCGTCTATTAAGCCGCAGGAAACGACTCCCATGGGCTTTCCGTAGGACGGCAAATCCAGGACAGCCCACCCCGTAAACCTCGAACCGGGGTCAACCCCAAGAATTCTGAAAGACATCGCTCCTCTATAATTTACGCCTCTACAGGTATATCGAAATTAGCGTAAACATTCTGAACGCCCTCCACTTCTTCGAGAGCGTCCATGAGCCTTAGCATCTGATCCGCTTCTTTTCCTTTTAACTCAATATTTGTCTGGGGAATATAGGATATTTCAGAAAACTTCTCCTTCATTCCCTTTGTCCTGAACGCCTCCCTGAGCGCCTCGAAATCCTTAAGGTCCGTATAAACAATGACCTCTCCCTCTTCGGTTTTTATATCCTCGGCGCCAGCCTCAAGGGCAACCTCCATAACCCTGTCCTCGGGATAAGAAGCCTCTTCGAATCCTACGACCCCTTTCTTGCTGAACATCCAGAGAACGCAGCCCGATTCGCCAAGGCTTCCCCCATGGCGGGAGAGGACGTGCCTCAGTTCGGAAACCGTCCTGTTGCGGTTGTCCGTGAGGGTTTCAATAATTATCGCGACGCCGGCGGGGCCGTACCCTTCGTATATTATTTCCTCATATGTTTCCCCTTCGAGTTCCCCGGCGCCTTTTTTGATGGCCCTTTCTATGTTATCCTTCGGCATGTTGTTGGCTTTCGCCTCGTCGATCGCGAGGCGCAGCCTGGGATTGGAAGAGGGGTCTTTTCCGCCTATGCGGGTGCTCGTAATTATTTCGCGGATGATGTTGGTAAAAATCCTCCCCCTCTTGGCGTCCAGGGCACCCTTTTTTCTCTTTATAGTGCTCCACTTGCTGTGGCCAGACATAAAACCTCCGGGATATAGTATTTTAAAACATGGTGCGAAAGGGGGGACTCGAACCCCCAAGGGTTACCCCGCTGGATTCTAAGTCCAGTGCGTATACCAGTTCCGCCACTCTCGCAGAAAATTGAATAAATTAAATTAACGACAGTTAATTATAAATTATTTTCCTTAAAAATCAAAGTAAAAAGGATGGCGGAAACTTATGTTATATCAACAGGTTTTAGTTTGTTTCCCTTTGCGACGATGATTCGTTGTGATTAATTTTAAGGGGAAATCCCTATCCTTATAAAAGGTGAACTAATGACAAATAAAATCGAGAATTCTTTTGGCGTTTCGCCCGCCGCCATCACGGACCCTTTTTGCGCCCTGCTGGGAAGTTCCATAGATATTTTAAACCGTACGAGGAACGAGGGCGATATCCATGAAGGGATTTTAAATGTCCTTAAGGAGAGCGGGCTTTTTAATCTCATTTTTATAGGGACCGCCCTTAAGGACGGGAAATTTAAATACATTGCCTCTTTCGGGCACGCGAATAGAAGCGTCGAACCGTCCCTCGCCGTAAGGGCGTGGAAAGAAAAAAAACCGCACTTTATAAATATTCCCTCCTCCGCCGCCGCTTTTCCCATTTTTAAAGGAAACAACATTTGCTCGGTTCTTGTCGTTTCCGGCGAACAACCAGGCTTGTTCGACATGCGCGCCATGGGGATGATGGTTACCCTTGCAAAACTAATGGGAAACTCCCTTTCGCGCTTCGATTTAGAAAAGGAAAAAATGAAATTCGAAAAATATAAAAAGACCACTTATAAAAAAATAAGGCATCTTTCCCATATAGATACCCTGACAAAGCTTAGAAACAGGGAAATGTTTGAAGCGAACATCAAGAAGGTGCAGTTCAAGGCGGAAAAAAATAAAAAAATAACGTACGTGATAGTCCTCGACCTCGACGACCTTAAAAGAATCAACGACAAATACGGCGAACTCGCGGGCGACGACGTTCTTACGTTGTTTGCCAAGAGGCTTGTCGACTTTTCGAGGAACAACAACAATATTTTCAAGCGCGAAAAAAAGGGTGCCCTTATTCCGGTTCCCCCTTCAAGACTTGGGGGAGACGAATTCGGCATAACCGTCTTAATAGACGACGACCCGAAAAATGCCGGCATAACCGCTTTCTGCAAAAGCCTCCACGAGGAACTTTCAAAACCGGCTACGATAGAAAACAATATCGAAAATCTGAATTCCAGTATGGGCATAGCGGCTTGCCGGGGTTCCGTTTACGGCCTGTTTACCGAACCCAACACCCTTATAAGAATGGCCAACCAGGCATTGTACAGGTCAAAGTCCATGGGGAAAAATACCATAAACTTCTTTGACAGAAGGGAAGAATCCAACATCATATCCTTTTACCAGAAAATCAGGGAAATTAAAGAAGCGCTCAAGTCCCATGAATTTTTCCTTTATTACCAGCCCAAGGTCAATCTTAAAACAGGGGAAATTATGGGATTCGAATCCCTGTTGAGGAGAATAACCGCTGAGGGCAATATAATCCCACCCTCGGAATTCATTCCCATCGCCGAGGAAAGCGACCTTATCGTGGACATCGGAGATTTTGTTATCGACCAGACCCTTTCCCAGTTATCAAAATGGGTCGAGGAGGGCTTGGGACTCCCCGTTTCCATCAATATCTCGGTCAAGCAGCTAATGAAGCCCGACTTCATCGGAAAGATCGATGCCATTCTCGCGAGGAATCCCAACGTTCCGACAAACCTCATCCACCTCGAGATTACCGAAACGGCCATTCTCGAGGATTTGGAATACCTGAAGAACGTGATGAAGAAATGCAAGGAGAAGGGCATATCATTTGTTATCGACGATTGCGGCTCCGGCTACTCCTCCCTTATATATCTCAAGGAGCTCCCGTTCGATATAGTCAAGATAGACATGGCCTTCATAAGGAACATGCTTGTCAATAAAAGCGACATGCTTATGGTCCAGAGCCTCTTGAGCCTTTCAAAAATCATGGGAAAGGAAATAATAGCCGAGGGCGTGGAAACGATGGAACAGGGCATTATTTTAAACATGCTTGGATGCAATAACGTCCAGGGATATTACACGGGAAGGCCTATTTCGTCCGAAATGGTATCCGGATGGATTAAAAACTTCAGCCTTTCAAAAAAGCTTTCTTCATGGAAAAACGTAAAATTAAACATTGGGGACTTCGGCGATTTCCTGATTATACTTGCCTACGTCGGACATAACGAGTTTGTGGAAAAGATTAAGAAAATGTGCCTCGAGGAGAAGATCCTTCTCAAAGACCAGGAAAGAAAAAAACTGAAGGACTTTAAATCCTGCGATTTCGGGGAGTGGTATTACGGGGAAGGGCTTAAATATAAAAACATGGAGTCTTATAAAAACTTAAAAAACTACCACGAGAAAACCCACGAAGCGGCGTTGAGGGCTTTAGATTTTTGCCTCGAGAAAAAATATGAAGAAGCAGGTCCTATATTAAAAATAATAGAAGATTTGACCGAAAAAATACAGACGAACCTTTTGAACCTCGCCCGTGACGTCAGTAAAAATTCCAGGAATAAAATAACATCCGAAAGATAAACCCGTGGCAGGAAGGAAAATCCGACAAGCGGTTTTAAGTGGCGGGGCCGACGGGGATCGAACCCGCGACCTCCGGCGTGACAGGCCGGCGTTCTAACCGTCTGAACTACAGCCCCGTGAAGATGGAATAATAAGTCGTTTAATAATAAATCAATCAGGCGGAAAAGTCAAGGGAATTCGGAAGTTAGGGACATGGTAGGCGGAGCAGGGTTCGAACCTGCGACCCCCGGCTTGTAAAGCCGACTATCGCATATTATAACTAATTGATTTTATTTATCAATTAGTTATATAAAAAATATGCTGCGCCTAAAATTGTGCCAAAAGACCTGTTGTTAGTAATTAATTTTTATCACTGATATTACATTCTTTTTCTTCCACAGGCTTTGGTTTTTCAGGTTCGATAACTTTGCCCAGATGAATACCGTAAATAACCACGACAATTATTGTAATTACCGAATCTGTCGAGGGAATAACCGACTGAATATTAAAATATTTCGGAAGAATTATCGTAAAAATAAGCAATTTAAAAATAGATGCAGAACCGATTGCCATTAAAAGACTGTCTTTTAAGTTTTTCTTCGAAAGCAACCTTGGCGACCTATAAAAATAAATTGTTGATAGTATAAAAAGAACAATATAACTTATAGTAGCAATATTTCTTATATTCATCTTACGAATATACTTGCTTTCTGTCGGAACTATTGAATTTTCTAACTCTATCCTGTTCTTTTTTTGTCATTCCGATTAACCCGGCAATTGAGCCTATAAGTCCTAAAACCGGGTCTATAAGAAATAAAAGACCGCCTACTAAAGCCCCGCCTAAAGCAATTCCGGCTTCGGCTTGAACTTCGTTAGCATTATAAACATATCGATGATTAGTCGTAGGACACGAAAGCGTAAAACAAGGATACGGAACATCATCTTTTACCGATATTTCTACATTATTAAAATCGATATATATCTTTTCTTGAGGATGTTCCTTGCAAAATACATAATATTTCATAATTAGCGCCTCATTTAATAGATTAAATGAATAAGATTCGTATTTATATATACCTTAATATAAAAAATATGTCAAGCGGTGGGCAACTTTGGCGGTGCCGTTCCCTTTTTTTAATCCCACCCGCCAGCACAGTTTTTTCTTGGAATAATTTAATAATATCGTTCTTAATTAAATAAATCAGACACCATTTTTACGTTGCGTTTTGACTCCCCGACAATATATATAATTTTTTCGTCCAAGGTTAGAATTTTACTAGTAGATACTGAACTCTGCCCCTTGCATTCTTTCATATCGACAATAAACGCATCAATTTTATCATCGGACATTGCACCGTATTTTTTAACGGTATTCCTAATATATTCTTTTACTTTTATATCATCTGGTAAATTATTATTTGATTCAATATCGCCTGATAATGGAAATTCTCTAAAATAAATTGCGTAACTCATTTTCATCTCCTTTGTATATTAAATTATTAAATATTTTTTATTATTTTATTATAGCTTCGAGCTTTATTCCGTTTAAAACATAAATTCTTACACCTTTGTCGCTATAAGCCACCCTACCTATTATCTTGTATTGATAATATTTAGCGCTTGCTTTGCCGTATTGTCTTGTTTCAGCAATTACATTGTTTATAACAGGTTTTATTCCTTCCGGCAATACATCCCAGCCGGACATATTTGTATCTTTAGCCAATTTTATATTTCCGCCACATATCTTGTAATTAACTATAGTCCATTGATTAGGATCGGAAGAGTCTTGCATCTGCCTTATTACGCTTATCAATTTACACCCGGATGCAGTAGTGGTCATCGGTATAGCTTTATAGGTATATGCTCCGTAATTATAAATATAAGGGCTATTTGAATTATAAGCCTGTAGGGCTGATTTGCCAAAGTTAGAATCCGTTTTGGCGTAATCAATGATGGGCGTTGCCACCCTTTTTTTGGGAGCATAATATGTTATTTCATTATTTTTTATTTTATGTAAAATAACATAGAGGCTACCTTTGAAATTATTTTTTGAACCAGCGGAAGAATAATAATACATCGCCCCGTCAAGTGCGTCAACTATACCAGGACCAAAAAAAATATAAGGTGGCAATATATCTACCCACGCCCCAGAAGTGTAATGCGCTTTGAATTTAATTTCTTTGGATTGATATCCTTTTTTTGAAAAAAACATACTAAATTGCTTATCATTTCTATGGATTATAAACGAATATGGTGTAATAAATCTATTTCCAGAAGGATTTATTGATACAGTGGCACCTTCAGGTTTAGATTTAACATTTATGGCTTGGGTAGTTCCATTTCCTATTGTTGCACAACCTGAAAAGGAAAGTATGGATACCAAAATAAATAAAATCAAAGATAACAATGCAATAATTCTAAAATGTTTCTTTTTCATAATCTCTCTAAAGCCTCCGTATTACGCAAATCTTAGGAAAAAAATTCGCGATTATTAATTATTGGTATCTCATTTTTTTTGCATTGTTACACCAACATGATAATGTCCTAATATTACCAAAGTAGAAATGTCCTAATCGGGATTATAATATTACCTTCATTTGTTGAATATAAACGGAGGTAATAATGGGACAAAAGGATGTTATCGTCATGAGCGCAAAAGAATGGAACAGGCGCAGGGTCATAGAAGACGCCGCGGCAAGAAAGATCTCACATGGTTATGCGGCCCGTCGCCTTGGCGTTTCCACGAGGCAGGTAAGAAGGCTCGTAAAAAGATTCAGGAAAGAAGGGGCCAAGGGACTCACGCATAAACTAAGAAATTCCGTTTCCAACAGGAAACTGCCCTGCGAGATCAAATCCACTGTGTTAGATCTCTATAGCGAACGCTACCCCGATTTTGGTCCTACATTCTTTTGCGAGAAGCTTTCCGAACTTCACGGAATCGATATAAGCGACGAAACGGTGAGGAAATGGCTTATAGAAGAAGGCCTGTGGAAA
>JAKAPT010000063.1 GCA_021806885.1 bacterium
AAAGAACATTTCTTATCTCTATTTCAGAACCATTAAGCAACAATCCAAGCGCTATAAAGAAAGAAGCGCTGCTGAAATCCCCGGGAACGGCGATTTCGAATGGCTCCAACTCCCGCCCTCCTTTTATCGAAACAATGCATCCCTGGCCGTTTCCCTGAGGAATATTTGTTTCGACGGAAAAAGGGTAACCCAGAAGCCTGAGGAAATTCTCCGTATGGTCCCTGGTTATTTTCTTTTCATATATTGTCGTCGTGCCTCCGGCGTAAAGCGCGGCAAACATAATGCAGGATTTTACCTGGGCGCTCGGAACTTTTGTTTCGTAAAAAATAGATTTTAATTTTGACCCCTCTATCGAAAGAGGCGGATAGTTTCCCCCTGACCTTCCGGTGATGCGAGCCCCCATTAGTCTTAATGGCTCCATTATTCTCTTCATGGGACGTGAATTTAAGTATTTGTCGCCGTAAAGAACGGAAAAAAATGGATTGCCGCAAAGAATTCCCGGTATAATCCTCGTGAGCGTTCCGGAGTTTGCGGTGTATAAAGCGGTTGAAGGTTCCTTTAAGCCGTAAAGGCCGTTTCCATTTACAACAAAGACGGGACTTCCTTCCGCTTTGTCAGTGACTTTTTCTATTTTCACGCCAAGCTTGCGAAAGCATGAAACGGTGGCCATGTTGTCACGGGAAAGCGATAAATTGTGTATCCTGGACTGGCCGGTTCCAAGGCTCGCGAACATCACTGCCCTGTGGGAAACGGATTTATCCCCGGGAAAAGAAAGTTCGGATTTGATTCCCTCTCTTAACGAAGAAATAAAGGCCCTGTCAGATTTTATGGTAATCATAAATTCCTTCCCTCTCTTCGGATACCGCTTTTAAAAGGCTCTCCAGCGATTCGGTATCCCCCTTTCTTATGATTTTTTTAAGAGTATCTAAAAAATGAATAAAATCATCCAGCGAGGAAAGAACGTTTTCTTTATTATTAATGAATATATCCGACCAGAGAACGTGAGATGAGTCGGCAATCCTTGTGGAATCCCTGAAACCGGTACCGATAAACGCCTCCGAGTTATTGGCCTTTTCCATTAAAATTTTCTTAGTTACCGTTCCGCTAAGCGCGAAAGATACCAGATGGGGAAGATGGCTGGTATAAGAGGCCATAATGTCATGAAACGCCGGGGAGGAATAAAAAACCTCCATTCCAAGCATGCGCCAGAAGGAGGATACGCCCTCAATTTTTTTCATTCTCTCAGGGTTTTTCAAATCACGTTTTTCCTTTATAACGATGCATTGCTTCGATTTAAAAAGGCCCGGATCGAAATTTTCGGGGCCGGATTTGTCGGAGCCGCACATGGGATGGGAGCCCACAAAATTTTTTAATAAGGACCGGATTGGTTTTTTATCGTTGAATAAAAAGCCTTTGATGCTCGCGATATCGGTAATAAGGGGGGCCTTTTCAAAGAAATGCCTGCGGTCTTTTAAAATATTCAATATTGAAGCCGGCGGAATACATAGGATTATTAATTCCTCGCCGCTAAATTTTCCTTTGCCGCTTAATTCGCTCAAATCCGCCTTTGAGTCGATTAATTTATTTTTAAGGCAAAAAGCAAGGTTATTTCCGTCAATATCGAAGCCTTTGATTTTTATCCCGGGATTTGCCTTTTTTGCCGCGGCTGCAATAGAGGAGCCCATAAATCCAAGGCCTATTACGGAGATTTTTTTAAACATAAAAATGCGCGATTCCCCTGCCGACAGCCGAAGCGACAGCCCTGGACTTTTTTACTAATTCGTCAAAAGTATCGTACTTCAGGGATTGGGCCCCGTCGGAAAACGCCTTTTCCGGAACTGGATGAACTTCGATCATAAGGCCGTCCGCCCCTACGGCTATCGCCGCGAGCGAAAGCGGCTCGACATAATACCAGACCCCGGCGGCGTGGGAAGGGTCAACTATGACCGGGAGATGGGACTGCCTTTTCAAAACCGGGACTGCGCTCAAATCAAGAGTATTCCTTGTGGAGGTCTCGTATGTCCTTATCCCCCTTTCGCAAAGAATGACGTTCAGGTTGCCGTTTGACATAATATATTCCGCGGACATAAGAAATTCCTGTATGGTGGAGCATAACCCCCTTTTCAGGATTACCGGCTTATCGACCTTGCCAACCTCCTGGAGAAGACGGAAATTCTGCATGTTCCTTGCGCCAATCTGGATGATATCGGCATAGGAGCAAATGAGTTCCAGGTCGCGGGGGTCCATAACCTCGGTGGCAATCAGAAGCCCCGTTTTCTTACTTGCCTCGCTAAGATATTTAAGCCCTTCTTCTCCAAGGCCCTGGAATGTATAAGGGCTCGTCCTTGGCTTGAAAGCCCCGCCTCTTAAAACCGTCGCGCCGGATTTTTTTATGTTCTGGGCGATTTCCGTAACATTTTCAAGTGACTCGACGGCACAGGGACCCGCTATTATAACGATATCGTTCCCCCCGATTTCTATATTTCCAGCCTTGATCACGGTCTTTTCCTTCCCTATTTCCTTAGAAGCAAGCTTGAACGGCTTTGATATTCTTATGGCTTTCTCTACCCCTGGAAAGGCTTCGGCCTCTCCAAAAAAAGCCTTTACGGCATCCTCATGGCCGATACACCCTATAATGGTAACATCCGCCCCCTCGGAAATATGTGGTATTAAGCCGGCCTCCTTTATTTTTTCAAGTATATGGTTAACCTGTTGTCCTGTAACTCCTTTTTTTAAAACGAGTATCATTTAATCTCCCCCGGAAAATTATTAATTAATCTGATTATTTTACATTATTGGCAAAGGTTTAGCAAAAGAGCTTCTTAAGAGAGCGGATTAATTTGACGTTTTCCGCGCGAGTTCCTATCGTTACCCTTATCATGTCTTCATACCCAAACCTGTCCATTGGCCTTACTATCACACCCATGTCGAGAAGCGACTCGTTTACGTCCACGGCCTTCTTTCCCTTGATCTCGCATAAAATGAAATTAGCGCCGGTTTCTATATATTTTATGCCTGATTTCTTTAAAGAAGAATAGAGATATTTCTTTTCTTCTTTATTTGTTTTTACGACCTTTTCGACATAATCCGCATCGGAAAGTGCGGCGGCGGCTCCGGCCAGGGAAAGTGAATTCACGTTGAACGGCTCCCTTACCCTTTCCATTAGGGAAACCATCTCTTTATGCCCGATACCGTAACCTGCCCTCAGTCCGGCCAGGCCGTAAGCCTTCGAAAAAGTCCTTAAAACAAGGACATTAGGAAAGCTGGAAATATCAGAAACGTCAAGTATGGACGGCCCCGCGTAATCAATGTAAGCCTCGTCTATGACGATAAGGATGCTGTCTCTCACGTTTTGTATAAATTCCTTGATTTTTTTAGATGGAATGAAGGTTCCCGTAGGATTGTTGGGGTTTGAGACAAATATAATTTTTGTTTTATCGTCTATAGCTGTAAGGATAATCGGGAGATCGATGGTGAAATTATTAAGGGCCGTCGCCTTAAGGGGAATGCCAAGCTGTTCCGCCGCGAGATAGTAAGCGACGAAGGACGGAAACGGGGCTATAATGTTTTCATCTTTTTTGCAAAATGTTCTGACCGCGATGTCGATTAACTCGTTTGAGCCGTTTCCGAGTATGAAATTTCCCGCCGAGAAATTTTTTGATTTCCCTTTTTTTGAATTAAAAAATCCTACCAGTTCCTTTTTAAGATAAAACCCCGAGCCGTCGGGATACCTGTTGAGATTTTTAAGGTGCGCCCTTATGGCCCTCAGGGCCCTAGGCGAAGGTCCAAGCGGGTTCTCGTTGGAGGCAAGCTTTATTATATTTTTTATTCCCCTTTCTCTTTCCACCTCTTCAATCGGTTTACCGGGTATATAGGGGTTTATTTTATAAATATAATCAGGGCCTGTAATATTAAATTTATGAGCTTCGATAAACTTCGTTTCCATTTTATTATTTATGGGAGCCGCTAAACTTGACGGTGGCGGCGGGCTTTTTGACGGAGTAATTTCTGGGACCGGAAATCCTCAATATATCTTCCATGCCGTCCTGGGAAACGGCCCTTTCATATATTCTAACCCAGGCGCATTCAAGATTTTCATCGACCTCGCACCTGTAGTTTTTCATTCCCCCGCACGGCCCGTTTAAAAGTCCCTTGGGGCAAAGCGTGACAGGGCAAATACCGCCCGTTTCATTCAGTACGCAGCTTCCGCACAAAGAGCACATCTCTTTGAGTGACGAGAGGTTTTCTATGGTTCCAAGAAACATGGTATCGACACCGGAAATTACCTTCTTGGAGCTATCAAGCGCCATGACAGCCGACTGCACTCCGCTCCCGCAGGAAAGAGCTATGACCGTTTGAGAGGAAGCCACGCTCTCCTTGTTGTCCCTTATCGCCTTCCTTACCTTCTGGAGGTGGCACATGGCGTCTATTACGTATGTTCCGTTAACGGTTATGTTCCTTTTTTCAAGAATATCCTTGAAGGCCAGAACTTCTTTGGGCCCACCGGTCCTCGCGGTATCGGAACAAACTCCGCAACCGAATATAAATACGGTTCCTTTTATTTTATTAATAATACCTTCGAGTTCTTTTTGTTTTGTAACTATCATTTTAAAAGTTCCGCCGCTTTAATTGTATTTTCCATTAGGATAGAAACCGTGACCGGTCCTACGCCCCCTGGAACAGGGGTAATCTTTGAAACCTTGTCTATAATGCCTTCAAAATCGGCGTCGCCTCGTATTTTCCCGCCGACCCTCGATATGCCGACATCAATGACCACGCATCCCTTTTTTATAAAAGAGCCGTCGACAAGGCCCGGCTTGCCCGCGGCCGAAATCAGTATATCCGCCTTCCGCGTAAAACCCTTAATATTTTCGGTGAATATGTTGAGCGACATTACGGTTGCAAGCCGGTTCATAAGCATTATGGAAAGAGGCTTTCCTACTATGTTGCTTTGCCCTATTATCGCGCAGTTTTTTCCTTTAACGGTAATATCGTAAAATTCCAGCATTTTAATTATCCCGTAGGGGGTGCATGGATAAAAAGGAGAATCGCCGGTGAAAATCTTTCCCGCGTTTAGAGGATGAAAACCGTCGACATCCTTAAGAGGGCTAATCGCGTTCATTATATTTTTCTCGCTTATATGCGCCGGAAGAGGGACCTGGACAAGGATGCCGTGAACGAGGGTATCGTTGTTAAGCTCGTCTATTTTGTTAAGAAGCTCTCTTTCGGTAACGGTGGCCGGATATGAGTATTTTTGTGAAAGAATATCGCATCTCTGCGCGGAAAGCTCCTTGTTTCTCACGTATATCGAGGATGCCTTGTCGCCCTCGACTAGGATGACGGAGACAGACGGGATAATCCCTTTTTTCTTAAGCCCGAGAACCCTGCCGTAAAGTCCGGATTCTATTTTTCCGGATATTAACCTGCCGTCTATAATCTTATCTTTATATTTGGAAAAAGCCTCCTGGTAGATAGGATTATTGGGCGCCATTAATATTTTATTTAAAGCAGTCCGTAGCGGCCGATATTTTCGTCGGCTATTTTCTGTATTTTTTCAATTTCCGCCCTTCCTGCTTCATCCTTAAATAGATGTTTAAATCTTCCCTGGAGTTTGAGATACTCCTCCACCGGGACCTTTCTGCTTATCTTTTTGACAGATATTATTTTGTCATATTCCGCCTCGAATAACGGGTAAAGTCCGGTCTGAACGGCAAGCTGGGCGAGTTTGACCGAATATCTCGGTTCATATTTCCATCCCGGAACGCACGGTACGTCAATTTGCAAGTATTTAGCGCCTTTTATGGATTTCGCCTTTCTGACTTTTTTCTTAAGGTCAACCGGATAACCTGCGGACGCGACGGCCGTATATGGAATCCTGTGCGCCATGGCAATATCCGGCATGTATTTTTTAGGCCTCGGGTTCCCGAAGGATTCCTTTCCCGCCGGGCTTGTGGACGTATACGCGTCGTATGGCGTAAGGCCGCTCCTCTGATATCCGGTGTTCATATATGCCCCGTTATCATAGCAAATGTAAAGAACGTCGTTATTTCTTTCAAACATTCCGCTAAGGGCCTGAAGCCCGATATCCGCGGTTCCGCCGTCACCGCCCTGCGCTATGACGGTAATGCCCTCTTTTTTCCCTGAAGCCCTGAGAGCAGCCTCGACTCCCGTGGCTACCGCCGCGGAATTTTCAAAAAGCGAGTGTATCCATGGAATTCTCCAAGAAGATTCAGGATAGCGGGTCGAAAAAACCTCAAGGCAGCCGGTGGCAGAGGCGGCGATGGTCTTTTCCCCAAGCTCTTCCAGTATGAGCTTTACCGACATTGACTGCGCGCATCCGGAGCAACCGGTGTGCCCCATAGTAAAAAGTTCTTTGCGTGTATCTTCTTTAGTAAGCATAGTTTTTATCCTGCCTTAAGCCTATGAATTCGCCGTCTACGTTTTCTTCTTTTTCGGAGCGTATGATAAGGTCATGGATGTTCTTCGGGGTGATATCCCTCCCCCCAAGTCCTATAACATAGCCGTTTATATTGACGGAATTTATTTTATTCCTGTATAAGACGTCCCTTATCTCCATGGATAATATACCGCCCTTTCCGGGAGAAAAAGCTTTCTCGACGACAATGACGTTCTTCGCGTTTTTAAGGGAGAGGGCTATGTCTTCCTCCGGAAAGGGCCTGAAGGAACGTATCTTAAGAATTCCTATTTTTTTACCGGAATTTCTGAACTCGTCCACTACGTCCTTGATAGTCCCTATGAAGATCG
>JAKAPT010000064.1 GCA_021806885.1 bacterium
AGGAGCCAAATTTATCGAATCCGGGATTAAGGGTTTTACCGGGGAAAAAAATAAAAAAATAAGGGAAATTTTTACTAATTTTTTTGAGCTCCCTTTGAGCGAAAGGGCTAAGATTATCACGGATATTCTTATTAATCTTGATTTTTTAAACGACGGAAATGTTTCTTCGCGTTTTAAAAGCGCCGACGATAAAGCGGAAGAATTCTTTTTGGAGGATTTTTTTAATAACGACACTCTTTTTATTGCCGGAATACCAAAGGAGAAAATATCCGCGGGCGGGGAAAAGCTCATGTCTTTTATCGCGGGCATTTTTATAAAGGGAGTTTACGAACATAGAAGGAATGTTCTATTCCGCGCGGAAGGGGAGAGGGATATATTTATTTACCTTGACGAGTTTCCGGCCCTTTTTCTGAACGATTTTGACGTTGAGCTGGCAAACCTCAGAAAAACCGGAACGGGAGTTTTTTTGACCGCCCAGGACATTTCATTTATTAAAAAAAGATATGGCGATGCCCCGCTGATTCTTTCAAATGTAGGTACTCAGATACTTATCGGGAACCCCGGTTATGAGACCTGCGAATATTATTCCAGGAGGTCAGGACTTAAATATGTGGACAACAGGGAACTCCTTCAAAAAACCGCGGGAAGACCCGGCATATGGAACAAAAAGGAGGCATCCGTCGCCTCAGGGTTATATCCCCTTATATCTCCGGAGGAATTAAAAAATATGGAAAGAGACAGCGCCTTTATATATACAAAGTTTACAAATCCCTTCATTCTTAACCTGATACCGCGTTAAGAAATATTTCCCTTCCCGGCCTTTCTGTATTTTTTGAGCTTTTCAATAAGGGTCGTACGGTTAATGCCGAGCATTTTTGCCGCCTTTTCTTTTCGGCCTTCGGATTTTTCCATTGCCTCGCGGATAAAACCAAGCTCGATACCTTCTATCTCTCTTTTCAGGTTAAAATTAGAATAAAGGCCGGATGCGGATTCCGGAGCGGGGCCGAAAACCTTTTTCATTTCTTCGACAGGGGAGGCCGCAAGGTATTTTTCGGGAAGGTCTTTTTCGGTTATAAGACCGTTTTCGCTAACGACGACGAGCATTTCCATTAGGTTTTCTATCTCCCTCGTATTCCCATTCCATGGATAATTTAACAGGATGTTGAACGCGGTTTCCGACATACCGTATACGTCTTCGTTCTGAAACGAACTGAATTTTTTTAAAAAATAGTAAATTAAAACAATTATGTCCGTCTTTCTTTCCCGGAGGGGAGGGATATAGATCGGAACGACATTAATCCTATAGTAAAAGTCCTCCCTGAAAATGTTTTTAGAGACAAGATCTTCAAGGTTTTTATTGGTCGCGGATATTATTCTTACGTCTATTTTTTTTGCTCTCGTGTCTCCCAGAAGTTCTATTTCCCTTTCCTGCAATACTCTCAAGAGTTTAACCTGGAGCGGAAGCCCCATGTCCCCTATTTCATCCATGAATAACGTCGATTTATCGGCAAGTTCAAACCTTCCGGGCTTATCGTTAAACGCGCCCGTGAAGGCCCCCTTTTTATGGCCGAAAAGTTCGCTTTCAAGCAGGCCTTCCGGAAACGCGCCGCAGTTTATACTTACCATCGGCCTGTCTTTCCTTTTGGAATTAAGATGAACCACGCGCGCGATCAGCTCCTTGCCGGTGCCGGATTCGCCGGTTATGAGGATATTGCTGTCGGACCCCGCCACCTTTATCGATTTATCCAATATGTTTTTAATCTTTCCCGAAATGCCGAAAATGTTTACGTTTTCGTCGAGTTTAACGCACAGGTCGTTAAGAAGGGTAGAGTCCTTGTTTATTAAAGCCCCGGGCCTTCTTTTCCTGAAAATTTTGGAGGAAGTAAATTTTTCATATTTCAAATTTTTTAGATTCATGGAAGAAAATATATGGTCAAAATTTTGACGAATTAGAAAAATTATATCGTTTTCATTGAGGCTGTTTAAATTTTCGGCATACAGGATTAATTTAAGATTCCTCTTGGGCATCGTCTTCGAGGCCTTTAATATAAAAGATTTGTTGTTTTCTACGATAAGGTAGGTGTCGCGGTTAAAATCGGATGGAAGGTCGTCCGCATCTGAAAGTATTTCAATTTTATTTTCGTTAAGCGTTTTTTTTAGCTCATTTTTTATTAATAAGGCGGTATCAGCCGATCTCATTAATATATACGCGGAAGGCAGGTGCTTTTTTTTGGTTTGACCGGAATTACCCATATATTTTATAATCTTACATTATGATGACAATTATAATAGATGGATATAATTTTATATTTAATTCAAGTTCCGGAATAAATGTCTCATCGGAGAAACTTCAAAAGTTAAGGGACGAAACGGTTTCATTCCTTTCAAAATATTATAATATAAAGAAAAATAAAGTGATAGTTGTTTTTGACGCCTACAGAACAGATGAAACAGTTGAATCAAGGTATTTTGTAAATAATGTTGAAATTATATATTCCAGGAAAAACGAGAAAGCGGACGACGTTATAATAAGGCTGGCAAAAAATTCCTCACACGCGATAGTGGTTACCAACGACAACGGCATCAGGAAATCGGTCGAGGGAACCAGTTGCTCATGCCTTAGCGTAGAGGAATTCAAAACCGTTCTTAGAAACCCCGGAGAAAATTATAACCGGGAAGATTCTAATAATCTTGAAATCCATGGTTCCCGAAAAAATGAAAAAAAACATGGAAATCCCCATCGTCTTTCCAAAAAAGAAAGAAATAAAATTAAAAAAATTAAAAAAATATAATAAATTGTCAAATTATTGACGTCCTCTCTTTCTCTTTAAAAATCTTATAAAATCCCCATTTTTAATTCTTTTCCCCCGGTTCGTAATTTTTAATTTAATTTTAAATCTTGAAATTGTCAAAAAAATGACTTTTATATATTTTTATTTATTTTTTATAAATTTTCTATTTTTAATTAAGTCATTAATATTATTAATATTTTTTTAAAAGATTGCTAAATAAATAAATGGCATAATTATTGCTTATATTAATCATATTAAATAATTATTAATCTTATGATTTTATAGGGAAAAATTATGCAAATAAAAAGATATGAAGTTCTTGATAAAAGGGACGCCGTTGAAATGATTAAAAAGGATCTTGGCAACGATGCGGTTATTATATCCATGAGGCAGGTCGCCAGCTCGAGCGACCCCGGCTTTTTCGGAAGACCTTTTGTTGAGGTCGTTGCCGCCGCCGATAACGCCGAAGGTTTTCATTCCGGTTATAACCTGCCCGCCGAAACCCCTCTTTATTTATCTCGTTCCCCATTAGAAGGGGAACCAATTCAAACTGATGGTTCTTCTTGGGTGATTTCCAAAAAATTCGACAATATTCTAATTGCGTTAAACGAAATAAAAACAAGTCTTGAAGAAATTAAAAAACCGGGTTCAAGTTTTCGCGGCAAAAAGCGGAGGAGCCGTTGAGCACAAGGATTATTTCAGTTACGAGCGGAAAGGGGGGGGTCGGCAAAACAAATATTGTCTGCAACCTTGCCTTTTGTTTCGCCTCCATGGGCAAACGCGTGATGATAATGGATGCCGATCTTAGCCTGGGAAACGTATCCGTGCTTATGGGCCTGTCTCCAAAATACAATGTCTCCCATGTCTTATACGGCGACAAACAAATCAAAGACATATTAATTACAGACGCAAACGGTATCAAAATTCTTCCGGCCTCGTCAGGGTCGCCAGAGCTTTCCCATCTGACCGAATCCCAAAAAATTTCCCTGATGGCAAGATTCGAGGAGTTTGCCAGCGCCGCCGACAACGAAGGTGAGCCGATAGATATTTTGCTTATAGATACCCAGGCGGGCATCTCTCCCAATGTTTTATACTTCAATCTTGCCGCGAGCGAAATATACGTCGTTCTTACTCCGGAACCGACCTCCATTTCCAATTCTTATTCGCTTATAAAAATTCTAAACACAAGGTACGGTGAAAAATATTTTTCCGTAATCGTCAACAATGTCAGGACAGAAAAGGAGGCCAAGGAGGTTTACAGGCATTTAAGCCTTATTTCCGACAAATTCCTTAACGTAAATTTAACCTATCTTGGCCACGTTTTTTTTGACGACAATATTTCAAAGTCCGTGTCGATGCAAAAGCCTTCCCTTAGTCTTTTTCCAGATTCCAGGTCTTCTCTAAGCATAAGGAAGGTCGCTTACAATATCCTTTCAAAAAAGGACGACAAGATTTCCGACGGCAATATACAATTTTTTCTAAATAAAGTGCTAAGCGCAGTTTAAAGCCCTTGAAGGGCAACGGCCCGCCTATGCGGGCAATAAGGAGGAATATTTTGGAAAAGATTGACTGCAAATCAAAGGCATTAATTGAAAAACACTACGGCCTTGTGAACAGTGTAGCCAATTTCATGATGATAAAGTTCAACGGCCTGATTAACAGGGACGACCTGGTTGAATTCGGGATAATGGGACTTATAGACGCCGCGATCAAATTTGACCCGCAAAAAAACGATAACTTCAAGATATACGCGATAACCAGGATAAAAGGCTCGATTCTCGACGGCATTCGAAAACTCGATTACATGCCGAGAAACATAAGGGAGCTTTCCGGAAGAATCGAAAAGACTTATTTTAAGCTTGAACAGAGGTTTGGAAGGATGCCTTCGGACGAGGAGGTCGCAAACGAACTCGGAACCTCCATTGAAGATTTTAACGACATGCTTTTTAAAATCAGGGGCGCCTCCTTTTTAATGGACAAGGATTTCATGGGAATCGAAAAGGCGTATGTAGAATCTTTGGAAACTCTTGAGGCCAAAGGGCCTTCCGCCGTGGAAAGCCTTCTGATAGACGAAAGGAAGAGTATGTTGATGGAGCATATTGAAACCCTGGAAGAAACGGAAAAGAATGTTCTCATGTTGTATTATTATGAAGAACTCACCCTGAAGGAAATCGGCGTTATAATGAAGCTTACCGAATCAAGAATCTGCCAGATCCACTCCAAGGCAATCTTAAAATTGAGGTCTAAAATAAAATTTTACGAGAATATCGCATAGTTAAATCGTCAAATATATTAATAAAAACAATGAATTAGGGGTAGGTATTTTAGTTTTATTAAAGATTTTTTATAAAAGTGACGATGGACTAACGCGTAACATAAACTGCTTATATTATATTTCTTAAAATAAGGAGTCCTTCGTATTACTACCCTTATATTTGACGGCCCTATCGGCAGAGAGGGTCTTTTTTCTCAAAAAGACCCCTCAACCGTATCAGGTGAAAAAGTTGAAGAAAGCGAAGCATTAACCGAAGGGGAGAAAAATGACTGCGTCGAATGGATTAATTCCCCGGAAGGCGTTGCCTTTGTCGCCCATCTAAAGAGGCTAATAAACCTGGAGTTGGCCGCCCTGCCTCCATCATCCAATGAAGCCCTGCTTTCCGTCATTAAACAAAAAATAGCGGAAGGAAATTATGCCGACAGTCTTAAAATCGCAGAGGGTATAATTAAAAAGTCCGTTTGAATTTTCCTTCCTTTAGGGACATACCTTTCCTGTTTTAGGATTTACCATAAAACTTTAATTCTCGCGTCCGCGGCGGTCCGTATGTGATATAATGGTCTAGATCAACTTAAGATTCAAGAATATCCAGTAAAAAATAACATGAAAAAAAACTTATTAAAAAAAACCGATTCAGGAATTTCAAGAATCGATAAGGAAACCGCGTTAAGCCTTCTGGAGAACAAAAATATCCTTGAACTTGGCAAAAAGGCAAATGAAATAAGAAAGAAAAAACATCCGGATAATACCGTCACGTTCATAATAGACAGAAACATAAACTACACCAATGCCTGCGTATCCGGATGCAAATTTTGCGCTTTTTACAAAGATCCTTCCTCCCCTTCAGCGTATGTTCTGTCAAAAAAAGAAATTTACGAAAAAATAAACGAGACCGTTTCGCTTGGAGGGACGCAGATATTGCTTCAGGGGGGGCTAAACCCCGATATCGGGCTTGATTATTATCTGGATATTTTATCGGGCATTAAAGAAAAATTTAATATTCATATCCACGCTTTTTCGCCTCCGGAGATAACCTTTATCGCTGAAAATAACCGGCTCACCATAAGGAAGACGATTTCCCTGTTGATGGAGGCGGGATTAGGCTCCATTCCCGGAGGAGGGGCTGAGATACTTGACGATAGGGTTAGAAAAAAAATAAGTCCCAATAAGATAGGGGCGGATAAATGGCTCGAGGTAATGGAAACAGCCCACAAGCTTGGGATGAACTCGTCGGCTACCATGATGTTCGGGACGGTCGAGACCTCCAGGGAGATAATAAACCATCTTTTCAGGCTAAGGGACCTTCAGGATAAAACCGGGGGCTTTAAGGCTTTCATTCCCTGGAGTTTTCAGAGTAAAAATACGATGTTAGGGCCTAAGGGCGTTTTTGGACATTACTATCTTAAGATCCTTTCCGTTTCACGGATAGTTCTTGATAATTTTGATAATATCCAGGCCTCATGGGTGACCCAGGGAAGCAAGATGGGCCAGGTTGCCCTTTCTTTCGGGGCCAATGACATGGGATCCACCATGTTGGAGGAAAACGTCGTTAAGGCCGCGGGAATGTGGAACAGGCCTATTGACGAAAAAAATATGGTTAAACTGATAAAAAATGCCGGTTTTACGCCGACCCAGAGGCTTAACGATTATACCGTTATAA
>JAKAPT010000014.1 GCA_021806885.1 bacterium
AGACAGCAGGTACATAGCCCAGACGGAGCATATCGGCGAATATAACGCCCTATGCAAAGGATGCGACGAATGCAGGCTTAATTTTACCGGGGGCGTTTGCACGATAACCCTTTGTCCAAAAGGGCTCATAAACGGGCCGTGCGAAGGTCATAACGGGGTTAAATGCGAGGTATACGAAGACAGCTTTTGCGTATTCGTGAAGTCATATGAAAACATTTCAAAATATAACGAAAATGAGAACATGGAGAAGATATTTTCTCCAAGGGATTACAACAGGATTTCCATTAAGCGGAAAATCTGAGCTAAATAATACCAAATGGAATTAATACCCCAGATAGAAACCCCCTCAGGCGGGGATTACCCGGCCTTTAAGAAAGCCATCCTTGATTTTGCCGAAAGCCTGAGAACCCGCCTTGAAAAGCCGCTTCAGGGTGTTGAAGTCAATTACGTGGACAGGCTTATAATAGAACAAAACGATGGAATGAACGGCCTGGTTTTGTTAAAAGACCTTAAGGAAATGGTCAAAAACATTGAGCTTTCCTTTGCCTTTAATCTTAGGGACAAAAACCGGATAGCCATATTCTCCGACCTTATCGCCCTGAGGCAGATTGGTATCAAAAATATAATAGTTTCTGAGGGGGCTCACCCGTTAAAAACACGGTTCAAGGGGGCAAAACCGGTTTACGACATTGATGTGCTTTCTCTAACCGCGATGATTAAGAAAGGGGAAATTAATCATAACGATTTCAGAGTGGGGGCTGTCACGGGGGCGTCAACCCTCGCGGACGGGGTTAGAATAAAAAAGCTCGATAAAACCGGGGCTGATGAATTCCTTGTGAATTATTCCACGGATATGGACAAAAGCGTAATTGATCTTATCAAAGAAACCGGAAAGCCATTTTTTATCGTTTCAGAAGAGGGAGAAAACGATTTTCTGAAGGGTCTGTTTAAAAAAGCATCCGGATTTGGGGCATCAGGGGTTATAATAAAAATTAAAAGTCGTGATTTATATGAGCAGGAAAAACTTATTGATAAATGGGAAAAAGGGCGATAAGGCAATCCTTCTCGGAAACGAGGCGATAGCGAGGGGGGCCATTGAAGCGGGAATAGGATATGCTTCGATGTATCCCGGCACCCCGGCCTCGGAAATAATTATTGCCCTTGATAAAAATAAGCAATACATAGAAAATTTTTATTCGGAATTCAGCCTCAACGAGCATGTATCCCTTCATGGGGCCATAGGCGCATCCTGGTCGGGTGTCAGGGCATTATGCGCGATGAAAAATGTCGGTCTTAACGTTGCGAGCGAACCCGCCCACTTTCTGGCATATACCGGCGTTAAAGCCGGCCTTGTAATAGCTATCGGTTCAGACCCCGGGGCCCCGAGCAGTTCCAACGAGCAGGATGACAGGTGGTATAGCTTTCATACCGGTATGCCTATAATGGAGCCGGCAGATATTCAGGAAGCAAAAGATTTTACCAGGGATGCCTTCGGCATATCCGAAAAGTTTTCCTTCGGCATTATTCTTAACGCCCCTGCAAGGTTATGTCATAACGCGGGCACCATTCATTTCGATGACCCGAAAGACCGCGCGGGGATAGAAGGGAATTTTATAAAAGACCCGGATAATTACCTGAACCTCTTTAATCTCGTCGTTAAAAATCATAACAAGTATATTAAAAGAGGAAATCTTCTTAAGGAATTCCTCTCGAATTCCCCTTTTAACTTCGCAATTACTTGGCCGCCACAATCTTCCGGCAAGGGCATGGGAAGGGAGAGAACCGGGTTTATCTCTGCGGGCGTCATCTATTCGCATTTGATCGAATCACTCAATATCCTTGAGGAAAAGGACAACAAGATATTAAAGCTCGGATTTACTTATCCAATTTCCGAAGAGCTTATCGGGGATTTCGTAAAAGACCTGGACAGGGTTGTAATTGTCGAGGAAGGGGAGGGATTTCTCGAGTTTCAGATAAAAAAGATTGCTTATGAGATAGGTTTCAAAGGCAAGATCCACGGCAAGGACATATTTAAAATGGCCGGCGAACTTACATTAGACGATGTTATAACCGGGCTTAGCGAGTTCCTCTGTAAAAGCACGCCGGAATATTTTGACATTTCCGTTAGAAAATCGGCCGAAGTCGAGGAAGCTTTGCCGCAAAGGTCCGGCACATTTTGTATTGGCTGTCCTCACCGCGCCACAATCTATTCCGTTTTAAAGGCGATAGGTTTTTCTCACACCGATGGTAAGGAAAGGGACAACGTGGTTATTGCAGGAGATATAGGATGCTATACCCTCTCGCTTCTCCCCCCTTATAACGCTATGGATTTTCTTACCTGCATGAACGCGGGTCTGGGAATAGGACAGGCGATAAGCCGGTTTGATAAGAAAAAAAAGGTTATAGCTCTTGTCGGGGATTCTACATTCTTCCACTCGGGAATACCGGTCCTTTTAAATGCCGTTCAGAATAACGCGGATGTTCTTTACATAATACTTGATAACAGCTGGACTGCCATGACGGGGCATCAGAGAACACCCTCCACCCCTAAGTGCGTCGACGGCACCAGTCTCCAGGGTTCGGTAAATATTAAAGAACTCGTGAAATCCCTTGGCGTGACGAATGTCAAGAGCCTTGACCCGAACAGCGTAAAAAGGTTCTCGTCCCACGTAAAAAGCATGCTGAAAGAAAAAGGCCTCAAGGTCCTGATAGCAAAAAGGGAATGCATCCTTCAGGAAGAAAGGAGGAAAAAGATTTTAAAGGCTGAAAGCCCGGAAAAGGCTGAAGCGGTATCGCTTTACGAAATTCAAAAAGAAAGATGCGTAAAATGCAACGAATGCTTCCTGGAGCTCGCATGTCCAGCCATATCACTTAAGAACGAGAAAACACCCGGTGGAGAAAATTTAGAATACTATTATATTGACCCGGCTTCGTGCGTAAAATGCGGCGTTTGCTATGAAATATGCCCCAACAGCGCCATAAGGAAAGTGGAATATAATTTAAAACCCGTTCATCCCGGGACCGAGGGAGAATATGAAAGGGTTTAATATAGCCATAGTGGGATTGGGAGGACAGGGTATTATAACAATGGGAACTGTTTTAAAGAATGCCGCCCTGGATTCGGACCTTAAGGATGTTTCGGGTTCTGAAAGAAGAGGCGGGGCACAGAGGGAAGGATATGTGGAGACCTTCGTAAAATATATTTTTTACGAAAAAGAATCAGAACTCAGGGATCCCCGTAAAAATATACATTCCCCCATGATACAATCCGGCGGGGCGGACGTGCTCATTTCATTAGAGCCGCTGGAGACCCTGAGGGGCGCGCATTATATAAATAAAAATTCGACGGTTATATTCAATAAAATACCTCATATTCCTATTAGTGTGAGGATGGGACAGGCTTGTTATCCGGACATCTCTGATATTCGGTCAAGACTTAAAAATATATGCGGGAGGGTTTTCGAATATGATTTTGACGGGCTTTCCCTTTCCAATTTTAATTCTCTTATGCAAAGGAACATCATAGCGCTTGGCGTCTTATTTTCAAAGACGGATATTCCGATCGATAAACCCATAATAGAAGGGATCTTGTCGAAGGGCAAGGGAGGGAAAGAAAATCTCGAGGCATTCCATCTTGGCCTTGAGGTGAGCTGACGCTGAACTGCGCCGAGCTCCGCTAGTCTTCGATCCGAGGGTCTCTTTTCCCTGTGATTTTTATGGCTGAAAAAAATATATTTGAAGAAATAAAATCATTCATAAACGATTATGGTAATTATTTTACCTTTACTGCCGCGTTAAAGGAGAAAGGAAAAAACTACAAAATGCCCGAAGTAATAGCAGACGTTAATTCAGGGAATCCAAAGAGCGTTGATGCGCCTGATGTAAAAAAAGATAATTTAAATTATCTTCAGGATATAGTAGTCAATAATTGCGTGAAATGCAGGCTCAGCGAGAAAAGAAAAAACATAGTCTTCGGGGAGGGAAGTCCCGATTGCAGGCTTATGTTTATTGGGGAGGCCCCCGGGGCGGATGAAGACGACACAGGCCGCCCGTTTGTCGGTAGGGCCGGCCAGCTCCTGACGAAGATAATAGAATCGATAAACCTGAAAAGAGAGGATGTATATATTGCGAATGTAATAAAATGCAGGCCCCCCGGTAACAGGACCCCTTCCGATGACGAGATAGAATGTTGCTCAGGATATTTAAGAGAGCAGGTAAGGATAATAAAACCTCGAATAATTTGCACCCTCGGAAAGGTTCCGATGGAATATATTGTTGGAAAGGACAAGGGGATAATTTCCAGAGTGAGGGGTAACGAATATAAATATGAAGGAATCCCTGTCATACCTACATACCATCCCTCTTATCTCTTACGGAACCCCTCCGCCAAAAGGGAAGTCTGGGAGGATATGAAAAAAATAAGAGATTCGTATCTTTAGTCTTTAAAATAGTTAATGAAAAAATTAAGGCTCTTCCCCTTTTACAATAACCACTTTCTCGAAATAGCAAAAGGAATAGAAAGCCTTTCCCCTGAAGAAATACAAAATACAGAAGTAATAATTCCAACGGAAAGAGCGGGGTCGCTTTTAAAAAGATTTCTAAGTACTTCCTGTTCATCTTGCGTTCCGAGGATTGAGACTTTAGGAGAATTTACCGGTAGCATAAGGGATTTTTCAAGGAATCTCCTTGCCCAAAATGGAATTATAAACGCTAATGCTCAATTTATCGGAAGAGACTCAAGGGGAATCCTGATTTACAGTATCCTTAAAGCGCTTCCGGAGTATCATTCCGAAAATAATTATTCAATTTTTACCCTTTCCAAAAATATTTCTTCCCTGATTGGAGACCTTTTTTTTTACGATTGTGACTTTGAAAAAATTATTATGGAATACCCTCAGTTAATTTCAGGGTATACGGGCATAGAGAACCAGTTTAATCTTATCAAAAAAATACTGAATGAATACCATAATGAATTGAAAAGACACAATTTAATTGATTCTGAAGAGTTCTTTAGGGACCTTTCCGGGAAATATCCGTACGCCCAAGCGGAGGCAAGAGATACAGTTAAAAAATTATTTAAAAACAAGAATATTTTTATCGCCCTCATAAACGATTTGCCGGATGTTTTAATAAAATTACTTTCTTTAATCAAAGACTATGCAAACAATATTATTGTTTTTCTTCCTTATGTTTATCCGGATTACGGGAGCAAAAAACATCCCGGGTATTTAATATACGATGAGTTTATTGGAACACTCAAAAAGGAAGGTATCGTTGAAGAAATAGAGGCGATGGAATTGCCTTTAAATAAGAGTAAACGGGATATAGCAGATTCTATTTTCAGGGTAAATCTGCCGGAACCTGAAATAGAGGGGAGAAGATGGGAAAACATGAGACTGATATCCGGGCTTTCAATCGAAGATGAGGTTTCAAATGTTTTCAATCTGATAGATATTGATATAAAATCGGGAATAAAGCCCGGAGAAATCATAATAATTTTAATGGAAAAATCCTATGCGCCTCATATATATTCTAGATTTTTAGAAGGCAGGGAAAAATTATATGGCAGCGTTAATTTCCTGGTACCTCTTTCGCCCTTTACCAACTCTAATTTCCTTCGTTTTTTTAAGGCCCTTGAGATGGCGGAAAGCGGTTTTGACTATTCAAATATGATAAATTTCCTTTACCTTGATAAAGAAGACGAATCAGGCAGGGATACAATAGAATATATTATTAAAGTTAAAGACAGGATTGCCGCTCCAGTTCCGGGGCTTAAAGCTTCCAGGATGGATAACATTGAATTATTAAAAAATTATGTTTTAAGCGACAACTCTATTGAAGACATGGTCAGGAATAAAATGCTGGAAATGCTCGCCGGTTTTAAAGATAATATCTTTATCGATGCGAAAAAACCATTAAGCCTTAAGGAATTTTTAGATTATGTCAATAAAGTGAAGGGCTTCCTCTTTCCAGACGGATCCAATAACCCTTATATTAAGAAAATAATAGAGAATCACTCCTCATATGCGGGAATCTTTGATAAGGGCGCCAATCATGGGTCTTTTTCAGGGATTTTAAGTTTCAAGGAACATCTACTTCTTATAAAAAGCCACGCGGATAACATGGAGGACTCCTTGTTTCTTTCTGACTCAGCTGGTTCGGGTGTAACCGTAATGGGAAAGCTTGAGGGACGCTACAGCTTCGCGAAGTCCGCCTATGTAATGGGATTTTCGGATGCCTTTTTCCCCTCCAAAAGACTTAAGGAATACCTTCTTACCCCTGGAATCAAGAAAGCCCTTGGCCTTCCTTCGGCGGAGAAACTTGAGCTTTTTCAAAAATCCCACTTTTTAAGCTATTCCATGCTTTTTGACAGGGTTACTTTCAGCTACCCTAAGAATGTGGAAGGGAAAAGCAGGTTAAAATCACCATATCTGTATTTTATTGAAGACAGGATTACCGAACTTCCCGTCCGTGATATGAGCCAGGATAGAGAAAAAATACATCCGTTAAATGCCTTATCGGAAGGGTATATTCCTAGTGCTTCACAAAGGATAAGGGAATTAGACTATATGTATGGTTCAAGCCTGGATGATACTGAATTTAATCCCGCAATTTCTGTCCTGACTCCTTCGGCCATCTCAGATTATGTTAAATGCGGTTACAAATTTTTTCTTGAAAATATTTCAAAAATTAAAAGGCCTGAATGGGATTTCAAAAATAGGGATTCTTTAATGTTTGGAAATATTGTACACAGGGGGTTTAAAAAATTCCTCGACAGATACATAAAACCTGATTTAGAAGCAGGTTATAAAAGAAACGAACTGGAAGATTACTCAAGCAAATTCAGGGAAATCCTAATGAACGAATCAGGGGTGAGCCTTTTGCCGTATAGGTTTCTTGAGAATGTAAACAGGATCCTTGACCTGGTTTTTCCAGGATTTTTAGAAGATTTATTTAAAAAAATCAAAGAGTATGGATTTAATGACCTTATAACGGAGTATCCCGTAAAAAAAAGGTTCTCATTTGAAATTGATAAGGCAAGAAGAGAGGTTGAAATTAATGGAAGGATAGACCTTGTTCTTTTAAAAGGGAAAACAGCCTGGATTTATGATTTCAAAACGGGGTATATTCAGGAAAAGGGATTCACCGATTACGCGCTTTCACAATACGGGGATGAAAAAAATTTCCTTCCGGGGATCCAGCTTTATTCCTACGCCTTCATATTAAAGGATGAATATGACGTAAAAGGGGGAAGCTTTATCATATTAAAGACAGGCGCGCGGCCACAGGGGGAAGGAAATAAAATGGATTTTGGATTTGAAGACCCACTCTGCCACTTAAAGATGGGATCTTTAATAGAAGATATTATTTATAATAAAAACGGTTTAACTCCCAATCTTAAAAAAGATAATGAAAACTGCAGATATTGCGAATATAAAACAATCTGTTACAACGAGGCTTAATGCCTGCAGGGTTGACCATTCCATTGCCCTTGTTGCCCCGGCTGGAAGCGGCAAAACGACTGTCCTTGTCGCCAGGTTTTTAACCCTTGTCGCCATAGGCGAAGATATAAACTCTATTGTTGCCATAACATACACGGATAATGCCGCTGAAAACATTAAACAAAAAATAATAGAAACTTCTCACAAGATTTTATTGGATTATGCCTCGTTGTCTCAAACCCGGAGGGAAGAGGAATTCCTGACCCTTAAGCTGATTTTTAAAAAAAGCTTTGCCCCAGGAAAATGTGATGACGGCACAACCAAAGAAATAGAAAAAGTGATAGAAGACTTTATAAATTCCAATTTTTCGCGATTTAAAACCTATGTCATATCTCCCCTGGAACTATATTCCAGGATATTGAACAACCTTACGGATTTAAACACTTCCACGTTTCATGGATTTTTTCATAAGATACTGACCCTTTTTCCCATTGAATCCGGTCTTTTGCCAGGTTTTGGCATAATAGGCGGCGAAGAATCCGGCATTTTAAAAAATAAAATTATAAATGATTATTTTCTAAATTCACTGGGTTACAGAAATACGCAAGATCTGGAAGGGCCAGAAAAAAAGCTTATCGATTTTTTTTATGCAGCAAACAACAAATTCTTTTATAATTCAAACGGCGTTGAACTGATATTAAAATCCGTCCTTGAAAAATACGACCTTATGGTTTATTCCCTTGGGCAATTCGCGAAGCACTCAAGGAAAAATTTACGGCATGAAGATATTTTGGATTTCACCCTGCAGGATATTCTCAAAAGAGGTTTGATCGAATATATCTTTAATTTGGAAGATGAAGAGATAAAATCATTCAAAAATATAAAAGAAGGAATAGAAGATTTTCAGACACTTCTTTTTAAACCCTTTAATTTTATACAGGAAAATGGAAATAATGTTAAATTAAGAGGTCTCTTGGAGAAAATAAAAGGCTCCATCAGGAATAAAGAAATAAATAAAAAAATCGCAATTTTAGAAAATGGTATTAATGATTTTGCTCATGCAAAGGACAACAACACGAGATTTCTCTTAAGGTTTTATCAGAATTTAAATTCGGCGTTCGATGGAATTAATCAGGTGTTAAATTATAAAAATCCCCCATCCCTTTCTCCGGAAGATAAAACTATTTCAAAAAACCTTTATAATTCCTCCTCTATTTTTTTTAATGTTCTTAATTATATTAACTATACCGGGTTTATGGTAGTGGCATTAAGGCTTATAAGGGAATATGAACGGGAGAAAAGCTCATTAAATGTTATAGATTTTGCAGACCTCGAATTTAAGATGCTGACCCTTTTAAATTCGGATGATTTTAAATATTCCTATGTTGAAGAAAAATTAAATTATAAAATAAATCACCTTATTATAGACGAGTTTCAGGACGCGAACAGGCTGGAATTTGATATTGTTAAAAAAATGATGGAGGAAAACATTTCCGGCGAGGGCTTAAAAAGCGGCAGGATGCTTAAGGGAAGCCTATTTTTTGTAGGAGATCCAAATCAATCTGTTTATGGCTTCAGGAGTTCTGATTACAGGATATTTGGCGAGGCAGCCAGTTATTTCAAAGAGCGCTCAAACGAGGCTTTCTTATTTGACAGGATAGTTCTGAAAGAGAATTTCAGGTCCTCGAAGGAGCTTATAGACTTCCACAACGCTATCTTTAGTAAGGCGTATTTTGATACCCTGGGAGACGGTTCTAGAAATGTGATTTGCGGGAAGAACAAAATTAAATTGGATAACGGAATCTCTCCAGTAACGCATATTAGCTATGGAAAAGACGGTTATGAAGATGGGGCCGCGGTCGCGAGCGAGATAGAAAATATTATTAAAGGTAACCATGTGCCCCCTTCTAAAATTAAGATTATTTCCAGGAAGCATACCGGAAAGGCGTGGGACAGGCTAAAGGAAGCCCTTACATTGCGCGACATACCGTTTAAGATTTACGGAGATTCCAATTTTTACGGGAAAAGGGAGATAGGACTGGTATTATCCATACTGAGGTTTTTTCTTAACAGGAACGACGAGTCCTCTTTTTTAAAAATATATAAAATTTTATCCGGCAATGATCACGGGAATATAAATTCTATATCAAATGCTTTTGTCGAAATAGATAGATTTTACGACAGAGGATTTTCTACCCCGTATTTCTTGCTAAAAAAAATATACTTAATTTTTGGGTTGGAGAAATTTTTCTCAGGCAATGAACAGGCATGGGCAAACCTGAAAAAATTACTCTTAATTTCCGGGGAATACGTGAAAAAGACCATTTACGAATTTTTAGCCGAAATGGAGAAAAGGGGGCAGGAAGGCTTCAGGGAATCGGAAGAAGAAATGCCGGATAAGGAGGATGCAGGGGGCAAAATCAGGCTTATGACTATTCACGGGGCCAAGGGTCTTGAAAACGATATAGTTTTTATATACGATACTCCACTTGATCCACAAAAAATAAAGAATAATGATTATAAATTCGATATAATTTTTGAAACAAAAAATAACCTTTTAACAAGTCCGGAGTTTATATTATTAAATGAGAGTCCTCCGGGTAATCCCCATCTTCCTCAAAAAGATTATGAAATCATGAAAGAGTCAGATAAAAAAAGGGTGAAGGAAAGAGACAAAGAGGAAAATGAATACAAAAGACTTATTTATGTCGCGCTTACACGGCCAAGATATATATGCTATATAACTGAAAAGGGAACGGGAGAATGGTTCAATCTTCTTAATAGTGAAAATATATCTTTTGAGTCAGTAAATTCCGCTAATTACAACGACCATTCAAGACTTGAAACTATAGCCTTAAGAAGCAGAAAATTGATTGAAAATTCCTGAATATGGGATATACTTAAATTAAGTTTTCAGGCCGTCCAGGGATATATAAAAAATCCGTATGATTTATTTTGCCGATGTATTGATATTCTTTGCTTTCCTTCTTGTCATCGGGGATTTTTTTGCCATGAGTTATGGCGTTTTCACTGTTGCCGGGGCGGTTTTTTTCATAATTGGAACAGTTCTTCTCTTTTCTTTGATGAGCGCTGTTCCGGTTTTTTTTATAAGGATTGTTCTTCCTACATATGTCGCGCTTACTATTTTCGCCGCTATTTTTGTATATCTCGGATATAAAGCCTATAGGACTAAAGTGAGGATGGGCGAGGATTCCTTGATTAACCAGGAGGGGATTATCACTTCCGATATTTCTTCGGGGAAAGAGGGAAAGGTGCTTATAAACGGAGAGATATGGACGGCATATTCCGATGAAGATATGCCAAAGGATACAAAGGTAGTCATTATTCATGTCGATAGGAAGTTAAGACTAAAAGTAAAAAGGTTATAAAAAAGGAGCCCTTATGAATGTATTGTTTTTAGCTATCGTAGTAATTGTTGTTATCATCATAATAGTCAATGCCATAAGAATTGTCCAGGAATACGACAGAGCGGTTATTTTCAGACTTGGACGGGCGATAAAGGTTAAGGGACCCGGTCTAATACTTTTATGGCCCGTAATAGACAGGATGGTCAGGGTGACATTAAGGATAATAACCCTTGATGTTCCTCCCCAGGATGTTATTACAAAGGATAATGTAACACTTAAGATAAGCGCCGTCGTTTATTATAAGGTTATAGACCCCATGAACGCGATAATCCAGGTATATGATTATAATTACGCGGTTTCCCAGCTTGCCCAGACAACCTTAAGGAGCATATGCGGACAGGCCGAATTAGACAAGCTTCTTTCCGAAAGAGAAAAAATAAACATGGAGATTCAGGATATACTTGACAAACATACCGGGCCGTGGGGGATAAAGGTAACAATAGTAGAACTTAAACAAATCGATTTGCCTCAGGATATGCAAAGGGCAATGGCAAGGCAGGCGGAGGCGGAAAGAGACAAAAGGGCAAAAATAATCAATGCCGACGGTGAATATCTTGCCGCACAGAGGCTGAGCGACGCCGCCAAAATCATATCCTCTAATCCCATAGCCCTTCAGCTAAGGTATCTTCAAACGCTAAACGAGATTTCATCAACAAATAATACAACGACGATATTGCCTATACCTTTAGATATCATAAGGGAAGTCGGAAAAGGGCTGATAGGCGGCGGCGGGACCGGTGATAAATAAACACAATCGGTTTGGAGGGCCATTATAAGCATGGAAATAGGAATGATAGGGCTGGGGAAAATGGGTATGAATATGGTCTTCAGGCTGCTTGAGGGCGGCCACAGTGTTGTTGTTTTTAACAGGACTGTTTCAAAAGAGGAGATTGCCATAAAAAAGGGAGCAACAGGATCAAATTCCGTAAAGGAATTTGTCGGTCTTCTATCTAAACCGAGGGTCATGTGGCTTATGGTGCCGAGCGGGGGTCCGACCGACGCTATGCTTTCTAAGGTCCTGGAATACGCGGAACCAAACGACATTGTCATAGACGGAGGCAATTCTTTTTATAAAGATACCCTGAAAAGAGCAAAGCAATGCTCAGACAAACAGGTTCAATTCATGGATTGCGGCACAAGCGGCGGTATATGGGGATTAAAAAACGGCTATTGTTCCATGATAGGAGGAGAGGAAACCGCATTTAAATACTGCGAGCCTATATATAAAACCCTTGCTCCTGAAAACGGTTATTTATATGTTGGCCCCCACGGGTCGGGCCACTTTGTAAAGATGGTTCATAACGCGATAGAATACGGAATGATGGAAGCCATCGCGGAAGGTTTTGAGATAATGAAGTCAAGCGATTATGAGATTGACCTCCGGAAGGTTGCCGATTTGTGGAACCATGCCTCCGTGGTGAGGTCGTGGCTTCTGGAACTTGCGGCTCTAGCCCTCAAAGAGGACCCGGACTTAGATAATCTTAAGCCATATGTTGATGATTCGGGCGAGGGAAGGTGGACGCTTCACGAGGCGATAGATAGAGCCGTTCCCGCTCCTGTTTTGGCGGAATCCGTCTTTGCGAGATTCAGATCGAGGCAGGATAATTCATTTGCGGCAAGGATGCTCGCGGCATTAAGGCATCAATTCGGAGGACATGCCATTTATATACCTAACGGCGAGCAGAAAGCGTAGCTCAGCGCAAAAGGCCAAATTAATCAAGAACAGTGTATAAAATGTACATAGATATAAGCATGAACGTGGAAGACGGGATGCTTCACTGGCCCAGCGATCCTGAAATTTCCATTATTCATTATTCCCGGATTAAAAAGGGCGACCCTGCCAATAACAGCAAGATTACCTGCGGGACTCATACGGGCACCCATATTGATGCCCCCCACCACTTTATCGACAGCGGTCCAGGCATTGACAGGCTCAGGCTTGAGGATATGATAGGGCCATGCAGGGTCTTGGGCGTTCCTCGTGATGTTTCAATAATTTCAAAAGAATTCCTGACCCCTTTCGATATAAAAAAAGGAGACAGGCTTCTTTTCAAAACAAGGAATTCCGAGTGGATAAACGCGGGCGACAGGAATTTTCATAAAGATTATGTTTACGTGGAACAGGAAGCCGCTAAATATCTCGTTGAAAAGGGCGTAATACTTGTCGGGGTGGATTATCTCTCGGTTGAGGGATACCATATAGGACATGAAACGCATCTTGCCCTCCTTGGGGCGGGCGTTATCGTTATAGAGGGGCTTAACTTATATAACGCGGAGGCGGGAAATTACAGGCTTATAATTCTGCCTGTAAAAATTATGGGATCCGACGGGGCTCCTGCAAGGGCAATCCTTGAAAAATAATGAAAGAAAAAGAAAAAAAGGGTCAGACCCCTTTTTTAGAGAGGTAAGGTGGCGAATTTAAAGCCTTCTATAATAGTAATATTCGGGGCAAGCGGAGACCTTGCGCATGTCAAGATATTTCCCGCCCTCTACGGCCTCTGGGAAGAAGGTTTTTTTCCGGAAACATTTATAATTGCCGGTTTTGCGAGAACAAAGTTTGACGACGAATCTTTCAAGAAAACTATTTTTGAATCCATCAATTCCTACTGCAGGAAAAGGCCCGTCAGCGAGGACAATTTCATTAATTTTTCAAAACACATATATTATCTTCCTTCCCAATATGCCGAACAGGAAAGTTTTAAAAAATTAAGCGAATTTACTACCGCGAAAGCCTCGGAATATAATATGCCTAAAAATGTGGTTTATTATCTTTCCACCCCCCCAAGCGTTTACGACAATGTAATAGATGGAATAAAAAATGTCGGCCTTGTTTCAGGCACCTTTAAAAGCGGGTGTTTTTCAAGGGTTGTTATAGAAAAACCCTTCGGGTACGATTATAAGAGTGCCGAGGAACTTAATAAAAACCTCCTTTCAGTTTTTAACGAGGATGAAATTTACAGGATAGACCATTACCTTGGAAAGGAGACGGTCCAGAACATCCTTGCGTTCCGTTTTGCCAACGCGATTTTTGAGCCTATCTGGAACAATAAATACATAGAACATGTGCAAATTTCGGCGCTTGAATCAATAGGCGTCGGTTTAAGGGCGGGATACTTCGATAAATCTGGAACAATAAGGGATATGATGCAAAATCACATGATGCAACTTCTGTCTCTGGTTGCAATTGAACCTCCGGCGCTCTTCGACGCGGACGATATAAGGGATGAAAAGGTTAAACTTCTGAAAAGCGTAAGGCACTTAAGCCTTAATGATGTTAAAAACTGTGTTGTGAGGGGCCAGTACGACAGGGGTATGATAAATAATAAGCCTGTAATAGGATACAGGGAAGAAGAGGGAATCGCCCTTAATTCTTTTACGGATACTTTTATGGCAATGAAGCTTTTTATAGACAACTACAGGTGGGCGGGCGTCCCATTTTACATACGGGCCGGCAAGAGGCTTAAAACCTTTAAAACCGAAATATGCGTTTATTTCAAAAAGCTGCCATATAGCCTTTTCGCCAAAACGGGCATTGAGAACATGAGACAGAATTCCGTGATAATAACCATTCAGCCCAACGAAGGCATATCAATTAATATTGGAGCAAAGATGCCGGGTTTTAAATTAGACATAGAGCCTGTAAATATGGTTTTTAATTACAGGTCGTCTTTCAAACTTTCTCCTCCGGAGGCATATGAGAGGCTGATTTACGATATAATTTCGGGAGACCAAACCCTGTTCGCGAGGTATGATGATATGCTTATAGCCTGGGAGCTTATAACATCGATATTAAACGGCTGGTCCAAAATGGAATCCCCTGCCTTTCCAAACTATGAAGCGGGCTCGTGGGGACCGAAAGAGGCCGATAACCTTCTTAAAGCCGATGGCCTGTCCTGGAATAATTAGAGGTCTTCTTTTACAAAATTATACAAATCCATGGGAGAAAGTCCGGCAAGTTTGTAAAGGTCCTTAGGTTTTCCGGAGGAGTTGTAAGACCTTGCTCCCATTTTCTTGAACTTCACATTAATCCCGTTCTCGCTTAAAAGGGAGCCTATCTCTGTTCCTACGCCGCTTTTTACGTTATGGTCTTCAATTGTCACTATGAAACCGGTTTTTGCCGCAAGGAGCAGATCTTGCGGGTCTATGTCCGAGGGGCAGGAAACGTTAAGGAGAAGGGGTTTTATGCCCTCCTTTTCAAGGAGTTCGCATCCCTCAAGCGCATGGGCAAGCATATTTCCTGTTGATATAATGGTAACATCCTCCCCATTTCTTATAATATCCATTCTTCCGTATTTGAATTCGTAATTTTCCCCGAAAAACGGGTTACCGTGTTCATCAAGAATTACCGGTATTATAGACCGTCCCATTATAAGTCCGAAGTTTCCGGGGTGTGATGCGATGTATCTTGTAGCGCGGTCTGTCTGGTTTGGATCGGCGGGAAGAATTACCTTGAACCCGAACGTGGAGTTTAGGAGGGCAAAATAATCTATACACTGATGGGTCTTCCCGTCTTCACCGACGTCGATGCCGCAATGCGTGCAGCAGACCTTGAGATTTGTATGGTTTATGTCGTTAAGTCTCTGCTGGTTATAAACCTCGTCTACGCCGAATACTCCGAAATCCGCGAAGAAAGTCAGTATGTTTTCGGTGGACAGCGCTCCCGAAATGGTCGCGGTATTATGTTCCTCTATACCCGATTCAAAAAAACTTGCGGGAAATGCCTTTGCAAATCCGCCGGTTTTGACCGACCCCTCAAGGTCGCAATCGAAAACAGCGAAGGGGACATGAAGAGAAGCCGTATTCTCCATGTAGTTTTTCGCGATATCTAATAAGGCATTGCCGAAACCTGAACGGTTGTCGGTATTTTTCTCGCGGGTATAGATTATTTTCCTGTTATCCGGCGGAAGGACAAAGAAATTATTTTTTCTTTCCCTTAAAGGCTTAAAGGCAATTCCTGCCTTTTTCTTATTGATAAGGTCATCAAGATCGTCAATCTGGCCAAGTTCTTTAAGGCCCTTTTTGCAGTCATCCACGCTCAAAGCGGCGCCATGGTATTTTGCCAGCCCCTCTATAAAGGAAACGCCTTTTCCCATTATAGTGTTTGCGATAATAGCAACGGGCCCGTCTATGTCGTGGGCCTTTTTTATGGATTCATAAATCTGGTTAAAGTCATGCCCGTCTATCTCCATTACGTGAAAGCCGTCGGCCTCGAAATTTCCCTTAATGTTATTGGGCATTATATCGCTTGTTTTCCCGCCTATCTGGAGGCCGTTTTTATCCACTATGACGGTAAGGTTATTCAGTTTATATTTAACCGCAAATCTTCTTGCTTCACCTATCTGCCCTTTTGCCTGCTCGCCGTCCCCCATGACGCAATATATTTGATTATTTAAATTATTAAGCCTTGAGCTTATGGCGAAGCCGCAAGCGGCAGACAGGCCCTGCCCAAGGTTACCCGTGTCCCATTCAACACCTGTAGCGACCTTTTCAACATGGCCCTCAAAGGGGAATCCGGCTGTTCTAAAAGTGAGGATGGCGTAATTTATATCAAAAAAACCGTAATTTCCAAGCGCTGAGTAAACCCCCGGCGATGTGTGCCCGTGGCTTATAACAATCCTGTCTCTTTCAGGTTTGAACGGGTTTGAGGGGTCGATATTTGAAAGACCGTATAGAATCGCGTATATATCGATGGAAGACATTGAGCCCCCGGGATGGCCGGACGCTGCGAGAGTCGTCATTTTTATTATATCCCCCCTGCATTTCCTCGTAAAGTCCTTGAAAAAATTTAGGTTCGCCTCCGTAAGCCTGTCTCTGTCAAACCCTCTTTTTACCGGATTTATTTCCATGCCTCCCTATCCCTCCCTAATCAGGCAATTATGTTTTCGATGGATTTTAGCAGTTTTTCGTAGGAATCGTCAAATAATTTTACGCCCTCGACCTGCAGCTTCTCTCCAACGTCATTTAAATCTATTCCTATACTCAGGAGATCGACCTGGACCTTCAGTGATGCTTCATAGTCTTTTTCCGCGGTATCAGGTTGGATATTTCCGTGGTCGGCTATATTTTCAATCGTCGTCTCCGGCAGAGTATTTATGGTATTCCTGCCTATAAGCGGCTCCACGTATTTCAAATCATGATACAGGGGGTTTTTGGTGCTTGTGCTTGCCCACAGAAGCCTCTGAACGTTGGCGCCTTTCGCCATTAAAACTTCAAAATCTTCGCTTTTGAAGATTTCATTATATTTCCTGAATATTATTTTTGAATTTGCCGTCGCGGCCATTCCTATAAGCCTCGTTGCCGTTTTTTTTATTGAATCCTGTTCGTTTTTAACTATCTCGCTGAGCATCCTGTCAACCAATGTATCAACCCTGCTTACGAAGAAACTCGCTACCGAATGAATGTTCTTTAGCTCCAGGCCGTTTTCGAGGGCCTTTTTAAGGCCATCTATATATGCCTTTGTTACGGAAAGGTAATGGCTCATGGAGAACATCAGAGTCACGTTAACGTTTATCCCCTTTGAAATCAGGAAGGTTATGACCTCTAATCCTTCCCTAGTCGCGGGGATCTTTATGAACACGTTTTTTTCCCCTACGAGGCCGAATATCCTTTCGGCCTCCTTTATCGACGTTTCCGCATTCGTGGCAATGTTGGGGGGAACCTCTATACTGACGAATCCGTCGTTTCCTGAAGTTTTTTCAAAAACCGGGCGAAGTATTCCGGCGGCATTTTTTATATCTTCCCTTGTTATTTCGTCATATATTTCGAAAGGGTTCATTTTTCGAAGGGCAAGCTTTTTAATCAGTTCAGTATATCCGCATTTTCCCGAGTTTATGGATTTTTCGAATATCGACGGGTTTGAGGTAATTCCCGTTATTATGCCGTTATCCACCAGTTTCTTGAGCTCTCCGGATTCTATTATGCATCTCGATATGTTATCGAGCCATGGGCTCTGGCCGTAAACGGTCAGTTTATTGAATAATTCCTTCCTGGAAACAAGAAAATCGGTATTCATGATAATATCTCCTGAGTTTTTAAGATGGCGGATTTATTTGTTTTTGAAAAACAGCCAGTTATTTTTACCCGCTTTTTCGAATTTTAAAAGGGTATATTCTCCAGTAAGCTTTTTCCCGTGAAAATTAACTATATGTTTGGATGTATCTTTTTTTATTGTTTTATATACCCCGTTGTCCCAGATTTTAACCGTACCGGCTCCGTATTGTCCTTCCGGTATTATTCCTTCGAATTTCGCGTAGGAAATCGGGTGGTCTTCGACTCTTACGGCAAGATTTTTCTTCCCCGGCTCTACCGGGGGCTCTTTCGGTATGGCAAATGAAGTCAAAACCCCATTTTCTTCAAGCCTAAGATCCCAGTGGAGGTGGCTTGCATTGTGCTCATGCACCACGAATATTTTTTCCACTTTTTGATTATATCATAATAATTTTTCAGGCAAAAAATTATTTATTGTCCTATGGACATTAAAATTATTTCATGTTAATATTAAAAACAAATTAATCATGAAAATAAGAGGGAATCCATGGCAAAAAGCGGCGGTGTCTGGAACGGCCTTTTGAGGATTTACATTGGCCTTTATTTTCTTTATTCCGTTCACTCTAAATTAAGCCCGGTTTTTTTCTCGAACCTCAAGGATCAGCTCATAAGTTTTTCTAACAATGACCCTTTATGGTTTTATGATGCGTTTCTCAGGTATTTTGCGATTCCGAATTCCTTTATCGTGGCTTTGCTTATAGTCGCGGGAGAGCTTTTCGCGGGGATATTTCTTACTGCCGGCTTCATTACGAGGGTTGCCGCTTTTGCCGCGATACTTCTCAATCTAAACTATCTTCTTGCAATGTACTGGATGGGCCCGGCGGTTTTAGGTGTCAACCTTACCTTTCTAATGTGCGAACTCGTCATAATATTTACCGATGCGGGAAAATCCATCGGCCTTGACGGATTGTTTTAGCATCTGATAAAATCTATATATTGTTATGGTGGGTGTAGCTCAGCTGGCAGAGCCCCGGATTGTGACTCCGGTTGTCGCAGGTTCAAATCCTGTCATCCACCCCATTAAAAACCCCGCATTATAAAAGGTTTTCCCGGTTTCAACCTTTTATCAATTTTAATCAAACATAACCATTTTTTACCCCTTTTTGCTTTGACAATAAAAGCTTATAGACTTGACCTTAAGATATAATCACTTATAATTATTTCAAATTCAGTAAATTTCTAACAGACGGAGGACGGAGGAGGTATTTCCCACAGTTTAGTTTGCACTATCGTAAAAATTCTTCGTAAACTTCACCTAATTTAAAATTATGATTCTCAACAAATAAGGAATTCTCTATATATTCTAATTCGCCAGCAATAAAAGTATCCGATACCAACATTACCCCTATAATATTATTATGTTCATGTTTATTTTTGCTAAATTTTTCTTTTATAATATTTTTTATATTCTCAAAATTGTCAGGCATCGGCAAATTAATCCATACCAGCCCGGGAATATCGCTTGCTAATTGTTTTACTGCTTTATTAAAAGCATTTCTAATAACCCTTGAACTATCTCTTTTAGGAGGAATATACGGACCTGTTATTTCAAATTTATTTTGCTTGGCTTTAAGTTTCTCTGACTTTATAAAAGCAATTTCATAAATTTCCTTTTCCTCTTCAGAATCGGGATTTTCCGTAAGACTTAGTAAAAAATCTTTTATTTTTTCAATTGCTCCTATGGAAGTTGATCGGTATTCTTCTGCCGAGGCCGAGGATGTTTCTTTTATTAAACATAGTTTTTTTAAGAACCCTTTTTCAATATTGATATCTAAATGATGACTATCTTGCAATTTGACTCTTTCCGGGAGCAATTTGTATAGGTAATAACAAAATTCATTGAAAATATTCTGCTCTTCGGATTGCCGAATTTTTTTAACTTCAACTAAAAGAGATTTTCTATTTTTTAGGACTAAGATATCTGGGGCTTTTCCTGTTGTAGGAATTTCAAAATCAAAATTTATGCTACAGCCATTATTAACAAAGAAACTCCCTGCTTTTATTACAGATATCGCGGTATCATATTCGCTTGGTATTAAAATACGATCTAAAACATTTTTAGCTTGTGGGAACGAAGAAATATCCGCAATTTCATTGCCAAGTTTAACAAAAAATAAAAATGGATAATATCCTCTAAGATGAAGCAGGGAGAAAATAGGATGGGTTTATTTTCGATTATACTGCTCCTTAAACCAATTATCGTTAAACAATAGCTTGAGGTTATTAAATCCTTTTATAGCCGTTCCTTTGTTAACTTTTGCTTGGTTAAGGAGGGTTTCATCAAGCCACCACTCGTCGGCGTACCATGGTTTGGATTGATCAATCATAAAACTAACATTGATTTCTAAAATTGGTTTGTATTATGCGATATAAAGCAAGATAAAAAATGGAATGACCATCGGGAACAGCACAATAAAGGCTCTAAGCTATTTGAGCTTGTCTTTTCTCTAACTTACTCGCCTGCTATCCCCGCGAGATGGACATGCAGTATGGTTGGTTGGGATAAAAAATTATATAATATGCGGTAATAATTGTCAAAATATCACTTTCATAAATAATATTCTTAAAAGAAATTCGGAGAATTTCCGGCAATGAAACACTAAAATTTTATTTCCCAGTATACTCCTTTTTAGAATTTTCTTTCAAAAATAGGCTGACAAAGAAAGCACAAAAAGCCTTTGTACCGAAATCGCCTTTGGATAAGAGAAAAGGAGGAAATCAAATACTTGCGCTGAAACATATTCAAAGGTGAAAGTCAAAGCGATTCGCACGGCGAGCGCAAGCAAGCATAATATAGCACCTATTTTAAAAAAGATTTTGAGCCAATACGCTCAGTTATAAATTCCATCTTTTTTATTTCATTAATTTCTTTATTCACGAAATCAATTACTTCCCGGGAATTTTCTTTTGTAATAATATCCTTTGGTTCTTGAGCCTTATAATAATTAGAAAAATCAACATATATTGCATTTATCCGCCATTTATTATATTCTTTCCCTTTTGATTTATTATAATCGATATATTCGGCATATGAAGGTTTTGTGGCTATAACGAATTTTCTGTGATTATAAGCAGATTTGATTTCATGCTTTCCAAATGCTTCTTCAAATTCTTCTTTTGATACCATGTCATTGAATAAATCAGCTACTATTTGGCCTTTTCCAACTTCTTCGTAGGCAATAATAGCAAGAGCAAAGGCCCGTGAAAAATAGTCATGTTTGTAAAGTAGTTCAGCTTCTTTTAAAAGATCCGCAGCGTTACTTATACAAGCATCATATAATCCAAAAATATTTTTCCAATCTTTTGGAGAAATTCCTTTCTCAGAAGATGATTGTCTTGATTTAGTTTTCATTGTATTTTATATCTAAAGTCATAATTCATGGCGCTCACTAGAATTTTCAACAAGGCATTTTTATGGCTAATCTTAATTCAGAATAAGGTACTACCCAAAATCTTTATTAAAATTTTAATATCAATGTTTTTATATGGCTTTTATTTCTATTTATATTTCCTAAAATTATTTATTAATTCCGCAAAAGAATCCGGCTTATATTTATTAAAACCTTCCTCGTCAACAAAAATATAATCGAACAACACCTTTTTCTGCGAATTATTTATATCCTCGCACCACTGCTTGAGTCGCGCCATTTTTAACGGCGTATCGAGGTCTTCCAACCCCTTGGTTTCCACGATATAAATATGCCTTTCGTCCTTTTTCACAATAAAATCCGGGTAATAATCCGAAATATTGCCGTCGGCGTTAACGTAATCTATCCTGAAATGAACCGCAAGGTAATTCTTAACATAAGAAAGAATATCAGTGCATCTTTCCAAAAAAGCGGCAAAAAGAAGCTCAAGATGGCTGTCGCCGATAATTTTGTTAAACAAGCTCTTTTGCGGAATAATAAAGCCCTGTTCTTTAACCACAAACGGCCTTGTCTGCCTGAGCTTTATATAATCCCTTATTTCAGCACTGCCCTTATCTAAAATTGTTAATTCATTTATTTTTTTAATAAAAGTCTGAATTATCGTTTTGGTAGCTTCGAGTTCGGAGAGATTCCTTAACGTATTTAAATCCTCGATATCGACTGACTTATCGAAGAGGTAGCCGGAAATAAATTCCTTTACTTTTCCGTAAAGAACGTCATATCCGCTTACGAGCCTCAATTCGTGCATGATGACATTGGTAAAATAACCAATGGCGTTCCTATAATCGGTAATTATATCCGGGCCAAGAACGGTCGTATGGTTTATTTCTCCGGAGGAAATATCCTTAAAAACAATTTCACGTTTTTCTTCCTCGCTAAACTGCTTGTATTCGACTCTGTTATTTCCAAAGGCAGAGGGGTTTAAGTCTTCAAGCTGTTTATATTCCCTGTAAATCCTCGGCGAAAGCACGGGAATTTCAATATTTAGCTTATCAATGTCCTTCTTCACGTTTTCGTTATCCACCTCGATTACGATAGGGGCTTTTGCTTCCGTTCCCACGCCCATTGGTTTTCTCGTAAGCTCAACGCCTTCGGTCTGGATTGATTCCACGAATTCCATGAATGCGTCCGTTCCGACGACGCTAACGTATTCAGTGGCATCCAGTCCAGGATACATTCTTCTTAAGCCTCTTCCGAGGGTCTGTTCTGGCAGTATATTGCTTTTGGCCGCATATGCCCTGAGTCCTACGATAGTGGTAACGTTACGCACGTCCCATCCCTCTTTAAGGACAAGAACGGAAACAATAACTTTATAGGGGCTATCAAGGCCGTCTATTTCATTTGCGGCTTTTCTGAGCCTGTCAAGCTCTTCTTTAGGTTTACCGGTAACAGGTTCCCCAATTTCGCCGCTTTTATTAGTATGGATAACCAGAACCGCCCCCTTAAGGTCGGGGTAAGTGTTTTCAAGATATTCCGCAACGTCGTCGCAGTTCCTGGTATCGTCCGTCATAATGAAAAGTATGGCTTTTTTACCGAGTTTTTCGTGTTCAATATATGCCTTTCGCCATTCTTCAATCCCCAAGGCTATATAGTCGGAATACTTTTCGGTGAATTTCGAGCTTTTCTTTTCCGAAAGCTTGGCGCGACTCGCGGAATCCGGCAGGACGGGATGCTTCACTACGTCCTGATAAATGGCTTCTACCAAAGGGTAATCCACGACCGTCTGAACGAATATGGCCCCGTTGTTGTGCTTAGGCGTTGCCGTAACGTCTATCTGCAAAGACAAAAAATGCCCCTTTTGCTTTAGCCTGTTGTGGATATCCTCTATTGACTTAAACCACGCAAGGCGGCTGTCGTGAATATGGTGGGCTTCGTCGTTTATCACGATGAGTTCGTCTATTTCCCTGACGATGACGCCTAAGTCAACTTTGGAATCGTTTGTTTTGGCCACGGGCCGACTACCGAGAAAATAATCGTCTAAGTTTTCGTCGTTAAAACTCGGGTCAGCGTCGTTTCCTGTATAAACCCTGTGGATGTTCGTAAGAAAGATATTGCCGGTTTTACGTACGATAGTAACATCGTCCTGAATATGAAGTGTAAGCTGAAAATCGTCCTGCCAGTTTTGTCCTTCAAAGCCGTTAATAGGCAAAAGCGGGTCTTTCCAGAATATTTTAAGTCCGTCGAAATCGTTACGCAGCCTGTCCAAAACTATAATGTTCGGGGCGATTAGAAGAAAGTTAGTGGAAAGTTTCGAGTCCTCTTCGTATAGCTTATGAAAGTAGCACCACGCAATAATAAGGCTCATCACCTTGGTTTTGCCGCTGCCGGTCGCCATTTTTATCACAAGCCTTAGCCAGTCCTCATCGAACATTCCGGCTGAAACGGCCCCTGAAGAGTCGTATCTTATAAGGTCGTATTTATCCTTTACCTTTTTGACCTCGTACAGGTAAATAATTGTTTCTACCGCTTCCCTCTGGGCGAAATAATATTTAAATTCGGCCTCGGTGCCATCCGGCTTATTTATAATATGCTCATTGCTGAACCACCAGTTAAGAAGGGCTTTGGAGGTAGGGCTTGCGCCTTCGTAGCGGCTCTTGCGCCAGGTTTTAACCTCCTGCCTGATTTTGTGGACGAGAGGCGGTAATAGTTTATCATAGCTTGATTCTCTTAACGATTCGTCAGCCGGAAACCACCTATATTCAGGTAATAGCTCGTCGTATGGAGATTTTGAAAAATCAGGATGAATAGCCACTTTAGCCTTAACCCCTCAAGTCTTTTTTAGTTTATTTTTAAACGGAAACTTCTATAACCTTCATGGTATCGTTTCCGAAAATATCCACTACTTTAACCGCTACCTTATAACGTCCGGGGGATGATTCGCGGAACGGCGTGATTAACTCTAAAGAACGGTCTTTTTTGGTCCTGAAAGACTGCCATTCGTTCTCGAAGATAAAATCGCCCGTCCACCGTTCTTCAATTTCTCCAGTCTCCTCTTTTTTAACCCTTATAATTTCTTTTTTACACTCGAAATCGAAATCCACGCTCCAGTAATCAATCCAGTCCGTCCAATTCTTGGTCAGCATTTCCTTTGAAACTATGCCGTCTTTATCCTTATTAACCTTTATGATATTGCCGTTTTCCACAACTATTTTGTTTTTACCGTTAGCAAGAGAGTAAGCGGCATTTTCTACCGTATCCTGCGAGTAATGGACGGAAAAATCCGTTAGCTCAATAGCAATTTGTTTATTTTTAACATGAGGTTTAACTTCGATATAGTTTACATCGTGGAAAACGACCTGATTTTTCTCTATTGCTCTTTTATCGAAAACATCCCGCGGAATATATTTTAGTGCTAAATCAACGCCTTTCGCTTTTGCGTCTTCCTGAATCTTCGGAAAAAGCCCCATTTCAAATTCGAAGGCAAGTATATCCACTCTTGAAATCCTTTTTTCCAAGCATTCGGATATGACTTCTTCCACGAAAAGCCTTGTTACGGGAAGGTTTATGGGGCCGACCGAAACAAAACGGCCCATTTTCTTGCCGTTAAAGCATTTAAAGTTTTCGACGGCCTCGGATTTATAAGCGCGGAGGATTAAGGCTATAAAGTCCTTTTCTTTCTGTTCAAGCTGTTTTTTTCGTTCTTCCTCCCGCAAATTCATATTGACGCCTATATAATGCTGGCGCTCGTATTTGCCGAGGTTTAATATCTCGAAAGCCCTGTAATCCTTGCCGTCTTTTTTCAAGTCCCGTTGAACCTGTATCATTCGCTTGCGGGTAGTATGAATGGCAAATTTACCAAGGTCTGAGCCTATCCACTTTCTATTAAGTTTTTCGGCAACTGCAAGGGTTGTTCCAGAGCCGCAAAAGAAATCGGCAACGATGTCGTTTTCGTTGGAAGAGGCTTTTATTATACGCTCAAGAAGGGCTTCCGGTTTTTGAGTGGGGTAGTTTACATATTCGCTTGAAACCACACCCATACCGGAAATATCATCCCAAATATTATCCGCAATTGATTCTTCTTTAACTTTATTACCAATTATTTCTCTATAATACTTAATACCTATTGAACCTTGCGAGACAGAAAGAATGCCGTCTTTTATGATAACTTTGCCGTTTTTAGAAACATATATTCTATTTGCATTGTAAAGTCTAATAAGGCTTTCATTTGAATATGAACCGGGGTCCGAGGTGCGAAAATAACCTCCTTCGTCTTTCATGTACTTTGACTCAGCTTCCTCTATAGAAATATAATTAATTTTTTCAATTTTATTCCATATTCCTTCTTCAGCTTTTGAATATAGTAATATATAATCTGCGCTATATGGCATATATTTGGCTTCAATTTTTCTACCCCTTGGAATTTGTCTTCTCCATGTTATTTCATTTTTAAACTTTTCTTTTCCAAAGACTTCATCTAGTATTAGACGAATGTAAGGATTCAATCGATAATCGCAATGCACGTAAATACTTCCATCTTCCGCCAGCAAATCACGCATTAATACAAGTCTTTCGTAAATCATGGCTACAAAACTGTCAGCCCCTTTGCCCCAAGTATCACGATATGCGAGTTCTTCCAAGACGCTCGGCTTTTTTGTAAAAGTATCTTCCCCTATCTCAATATCCATCGAGAAATCTGCACCGACATCAAATGGCGGGTCAATATAAATCAATTTTATTCCACCGGCTTGTTCAATTTCATCCCGCATGGGACCGTTTTTTAAACTGGAAAGAATAAGTTTGTTATCGCCCCATATAAGCTTGTTAGTCCACCCTGATTTTTGCCGCCCTCTCTCGTCAAAAAGTGATAACTGGGATTTTGTATCTTCCGGTTTCTCGGCGCGAGGTTCGTCCACCTGTTCGATAACCTGAAACGGCATCACGATATTAGTTATTTCGTCGGTTTTTCCGTTCCAGACAAGTTCCACTTCCCTCTTGTCGCCAAAAAGCAAAAAACGGTATTTATCCGGCAGAGGCTTGTCTTTTTCAATGAGCTGGAATATTTCCCTCTTTTCAGAATCGGTAAGTTTCATTTATTCCAATATTGTTTTTAATTATTTTTAGATGTCATTAATAATTTATTTATATTACACTGAAGTTTTAGCCATTTCAACATGTAATGGTCTTTAATGCAATTTTTAATTTCTGCTTTTACTTTGGCATCATTCTTATATATTGAAGAATTTAGAAAACTACAAAGGACCAAAAATCTTGGTAATTGATAATGAGATTTCATATTTTCAGGAAATAAATACATTAATACTTTTTTTTCAATTTTATCAATCGAAGAACAATATAAAATATGATTAGCGATGGAAACAATATTTTGTTCCCCTGTTGCTATCTGTTTTTCTAAAAAAAATTTTACTTCTTCTTTTTTTATGAAAAATAATCTTCCCATAATTGCAGTTACTTGCCTCCTCAAAAATGGTTCTGTTTTCCAAATATTTTCCCACTTCTCGATAAATTCAAATAATTTTTCAGGTTCTTCATATTTTGTCTTAAACCATAAAACACAATAAAAATCCAAAGGCATTTTTCTTTTTTCCGAAAAATTTAATAATATTTTATCGATTTCGCTTAGAAATTTATTTCCAATTTTACCAGATTTAACATTCCAATCTGTAATAAGTTTACATATATTAAATAACGATACATCATCAAATAAACTTATTTTATTTAATATTTCAATAATAACATTGGAAGTTCTCTTTTTATATCCAATAGATAGTAGATATATCAATAGATTTTGCCTTATACCAGGATTCTCAATATATAATTTGGGTAAATCTGATAGAAGTATTTCAGATTTTATTTTACCAAAAGCAGTAATATATCTTTTAGTAATTTTTTCAAAATATTTTGCCTTATAATTTAAGCGCAAATGTTTTTTGAAATTTTTTTTTAATTCTTTTTCAAGTTTAGGTTTTGGCTCTTCATAATCAATTGCATCTATATATTTATTTTCCTTAATAAGGAAGTTAAATTCAGCACCTTTCGAATCAAGTATATCTGTCTTAGATAAGTTTATGGCTAATCCTCTACTTTTTAACAAATCAGATATTTGGCTCAATATTTCAACTGCTTCCTCTCTTGAAGAAACCCCAATTACAATATCATCCATCCATCTCGTGAACGAGTTATTCGTCTTATTTTTTAATATTAAGTCCATTTCAAATAAAAAAGAATGAGCAAGAAGGCGAATCCCCTCAAAATTAGTTGTTGGCAATCCTCTGCCTGAATAAGGCAAATAATCCGGTAACCAAGAAATTTTTTCAATTATCATAAAGAGTATGTCAATAAGAACCTCTTTGTCATTAACAAAATTTGTAATTTTTTTTCTTAGCTCTGAAATATTTATAGAATCATAATAATTCGTCAAATCAGTCGTTATAAGAAATTCTTTTTCATCCTTAAACTTATAAATTTGTTTTTGCATTTTTTTAAATAATTTTCGCCAATTCAGGCCGTAGTCATCTATTTCATGTAGTTTTTTAACATTATGCTTATCTCTTGAATAAAAAGCGTTATCGGATTGTTGGTGTTTTATTATTTCGGGATATATCTTTTCTGTGATTACATGCAGTACGATAGCATCAACGGGCTGTGGGATAATTATATGTCTACACACGCCGAACTTCTTTTCAATGCGGTATATTAATGGTGGAGAACATTGATAATTGCCGCTTAATAAATTCTTTCTTAAAAGAAAAGCTCTTTCGTCAATATTATAATTAAAATCATAATAATCAAAAATATCCAAAATATCCGCTAACTTTCTTAATTGGTCTTTTACTATTTTTCGCCATATCATAGAAATATTTCTCTTTGAAAAAATTGTATCTAATTCTCTTTTTCTTAATTGATGAAAGCGCTCGGTTAGCATTATTAAATAATTTAAATTTAAGATTTTTGTGCCAAAATATGGATTAATTTTTTGTTTACAATATTTTTATTTTATCTTTTTTTGAGTTTAAAATCATTAAGCGCAATTTAAATTTTAAAACCAAACCGTTTTTATAACAAATAACTAAAGTCATTTTCTTCTCCGGTTCTTTTTATATTGCAGTCGGAGAACATATAAGATTTTTTCAGCATCGATTGATTTTAGTTTTTCCGTCTCTATAATAAAGTATTCACCCTTAAACACTAGTTAGTGTTTTTTAGATACCCAACCGGGGTCAAGTGTCCGCATGCTTGTGAGGTCCGGGGCAAAGCCCCGATATACTGTTTTTAAAATCCTTTCCCTTTTTCTTTTTGCTTTCCTGTTAAGCCTTTTCCGTTTGGCTTTTTCCCATTCTTGCTATGATTTCTCGTTTTGATCTAAAATAGCCTTTATTTCGTCCATAAGGACGAACACTATCTTCTCGCGGCAAAGCCTTGAGGCTATTTCCTGAGTGTCGGGGCCGGGCATTTTGCTTACCTCGCATAAGGTTATATGGCCGGGGTTTCTCTTTAGAACCCTGTATGGGGGCTGTAAAATGCCTTCCAGCATATATTCGATAAATTTCTTGGATGTTTCTTTTATATTTTCGCTGCTGGGCTCTTTGTGAGCGGCTAGCCATTTGATTTGCCATTCGAGTTCCCATTTTAAATCCTTTTTCATGGTTACCCCAGATACCTGCTTGTAATCCCAATTCTTTCATGCCCCAGGTCCCTGCTTATCCTCTGGGCCTGTTCTAAATCCTTAAGAGTTTTAATGCCTGCGGTTTCCTTAATCTCTTTTAGAGTGGTAACAAGCTTTTCGATTGTGGAAGACCCTCGTCCGATAAACTCTGCTATCTCATGTGCCAGGAAATTTATTTTGGAATCGTTCTTAAGGGAAAAGGTTGAGGAGATATTAAGGGAAAACGGCTACAATATGACGAAAGCCGCCCGCTCTACCGGAAACACCAAACAGTTTTTCAGCTTTCTCGCCAAGAAGTTCGGGATTAAGAAGCCGGAAGCGCGGGAGGGTTAAAATTCTGATTTTTTTTATAATTAATGATATAATAAAAACGGCGAATAAATGAAAATAAGGGATGTCATAAAATTAATAGAATCGGACGGTTGGCGGGAAGTC
>JAKAPT010000065.1 GCA_021806885.1 bacterium
TCGATAAACCTCTTTTCGTTCAGTTTCAACTCCTTAAGTATAGAAGCCCCTATGCCGTAGAAATTCGGGTCGCCGTTTGAAAGGATAATTATGCCCTTTTTGCCGAGGCCGCCTTTTATGTAATCGGATATGAACTTGATTTTGCTGTCGTAAAAGACAATGGCGTTTCCGAGGTGGGTTATCGTGCCGCCGTCCACGAAATGAGAGCCCCCCGAGGCCGCGAGCCGTTCCTTAAGCCACGATATTACCGGCGCGTCGTCTTTTCTCGCGAAGACCGCCGCGACCGCGTTATCCTTTTCCCTTAAAACGGACAAGGCGTTGTTTTTTCCCTCTTCTATGTAGCAAGGGGAAATGCCTACAATGTGAACCTTTTTTGACATATGTTTTATACCGAGGCGACCTCTTTCCCCTCGTAGGAGATGAGAATAACGCCTATATCCACGGCTTCTCCTGCCATGGAAGTTAAATTTTTTTTTGCTTCCTTCAAAACCCCGTTAATGATTATCCCGGGAATAGACGCCTCGAAAGGAACTCCGCCCCGCCCAAGGGATTCGATGTGTCCGAATACCTCCCTCGAGGTATTAGAGCCCCTTATTTTCTCCGCCAGAGAGTTTACGAGACCCGCGGTAACCCCCGTTTCCGTCCTCTTCCCAATTCCCCGCGAACCTTTAAGGACGCGCGTTACGAGTTCCGAAAGGCCCTCAACGCTGAGAGGATGGTACTTCGCGTTGGTGTTTCTTATTCCAAGGGATACCTTGACGATTTTCCCGAACTGTCCGGCCAGGATTACCTTTTTCATTCCGCAGCCCGCCGCCTTTCTCATGGAGTACGAAACGAAATCGCCGATTTCTATGAAGCACTCCTCCGGTAAATTGCCCAAAATCTTCAGGGCGGCGCTTGAGCTGAACCTCCCCGGCGTAAAAACGCACGACGAGATTTTATTGCCCTTAAGAAAACCCAGCGAGGCCTTTATCGTGCCTAACCATGCCTTTGACGATATCGGGTTTACGTATCCCGTTGTTCCCAGGATGCTTATGCCCCCCTCTATTCCAAGCCTTGGATTAAGCGTTTTTTTGGCGACCTCTTCCCCGTCCGGCACGAAAAGGACGGACGCGTACGCGCCCGGTTTCGCCGCCCCTCCCTCCGCCATTTCCTCCCTGACGGCCGCCTCTATCATATCCCTTGGAACGGGGTTTATGGCGGGAAGGCCGGGCCCAACCGGAAGTCCCGGCTTTTTGACGACCCCTATTCCCGAGGAGGCCATAAGCGTGACGCAATAATCCCGGCGCTTAATTATACTATACACATGCAGATTTTTATAAAAACCTGAAAGGCTGCCTTCCCCGGAGCAATCGGGGGCGTCTCCAACCTTCATAAAATCCGCGAATATTTTTATCCCTCCCGTAACGTCGGGATCATCCCCGGCGTCTTTTTTCACACCAGCCCTGGATACCAGAAGCTCTTCACCGGCTTCGTTCCGAAGTTTAATGCCCTCTAAGAAAAATACGCCGATACGGCGCCTCTCCCCCCCGGGAAACTTCACCGAAATAGAGTCAAAAAGAACCGGGGCAAAATAATGCCTTATCGAGGCCTTTACCGCGGCGGAGGCTACGGTGCCGGTGGAATACCCCTTCCTTAAACCCTGCGTCCCCGCCGCTCCCCCTGCAGTTTTCGCGTCCGCTCCCTGGTCCATCTTCAGAATGAAGTCCCTATGGTAAAATTAAAGCCCCCGGCGGGCCAGTACGGCTTCCTCGTAAGGATAAACCCGTATGAAAAGCTTATGGGCCCTATGGGGGACAAGTAAGATATTCCCGCGCCGGCGGATTTAAACAGCGAAAAGGGCCGTACGTCCTGTATTCTCAAAAAGACGTTGCCCCCGTCCTGAAAAATAAAGAAATCTATATCTTTATTATATACCGGAAAATTCATCTGAAGATTGTAATTTTCCATAACGTCTCCGCCTATCGGATAATGATATGGATTAAGGTTTACGAGGCCTATGGAATCCTCCGGAAAACCCCTGACCGTCGTCCTCCCGCCAAGGAAGAACCGCTCGTTAATAGGCACCTGCGTCGTGGGAGCGAGAGGCCTGATATATCCGGCCCTTAACGAAAAAAGGAAAACCGTGCCGTCGATTATCGGGATATACTCGGTCGTGTGGAAAACGGCCCTGAAGAAATGCAGCTGCGAATCCAGGGCGAAGGCCGAATATGTGGCCTTAAGGGTCGTAAGGTTTCCGGATGTGGGATTAAAGGGGTTGTTTTTCGAGTTGAAAATCCCTTCCGCCGACACCTCGCTTATCCTTGTAAATCCCGTGTCCCTCGGAGTTATCTGAGCTCCCGGGTTAAGCCCGGACAGGTTGTCGAAATACATGCCGTAGGAAATAAGGCCCTTAAGGCTGTTATTAAACTGCCTTATAAGCGAAAACCTGGTCCCCTCTTCATGAATGGTATAGTTAAGCGTTACGAGGTCGGTATCAAGGGCCTGGGCGTTAAACGAAAGCCCTCTGTAATTTAGAATGGAGCGGTCGTAATAATCGAGGACAAGGTTCGTGTATACGGCGCTTTTAGCAAGTATAAGTGAAAGCGATTTTCCGGAACCGAACAGGTTGGAATCCTGGACCTGGATAAAGCCCCTGTATCTCGTGTATGTTCCGTATCCGGCCCCGAAGCTTAAAGAAAACGGTTTGGCGTCTTTGACTTCTATTATTATATTCTTAACGGTTTTTACCGATTTTGGGTTTGCGAGCCTTATCTGGACATAATTGAATATGCCTGCCCTGAAGAGGCGGTCCTGGGTTTCTATTATCTTTGCCTGGTCGTAAACCTGCCCCTTTTTAAACAAAAGAAGGCTCCTAATGTAGGACGTCTTTGTAACGGTATTCCCCGCGACGGTTATATTCCCTATTGTTACCATGGGGCCGCTTGAGACGGTATATTTAAGGTACGCGTAACTTTTGTCTTTAGAATAAGTTATATCGAGGGTCGTCCTTGAAAATACGTAACCCGAATCTGCAAGGGCGGTCGAGATAAATTGTTTTTCGTCCTGGGCATTTATTATGTAAAGCGGCTTACCGCTCATGGAGGTTACCGCGGGGATGAGTTTTTTTTCCAGCCCGGGGGGAAGGCCCGTCACGTCAACCGTTTTTACATATGTCCTCACGCCCTTAATTACGCGAAGGGATATAAAGGCGTTTTTCTTATCGCTGCTGAACGCGACCGAATATTTAACCGCGGCGCCGAGCCAGCCGCGGTTGCCGTAATAATTTTGGATATTGGACATATCCCGAAGAAGCTCTTTTTTGAAGTAATACCGCGGAGAAAAAAAAGAGGAAACGGAGGTCTTCATGAGGGAAAGCACGAAGGATTTTGTTACGGGCTCTTCGCCCTTAATTTCTATTTTTGCTATCCTTACCCTCGGCCCTTTCACCGCGGCGTAATAAACGTTTACGGTGGAGGTCTTCTTATTTTTTTCAACCTTCAATGAAACGGAGGCAAAATGATAGCCCTCGGTTTTTAAGTATTCCTCCAATGCGCTTCTAAAGGAATCGAAGGTTTCCCCGTTAAATATGAGAACGTTATTAATGTTGAATATGGAATATTTAACGAAAGACGGCTTAAGCGGGCTTATGCCTTTAAAATTAAATAATATTTTATACCCCGGTCGAACCGAGTAGCTTACCACGGCCCTGTATTTCGATATGTATTTTATAGCGGGCGGGCTGACGAAGGCGTTCAGGTATCCCGCCTTCAAGTAAAGCTTCCATATTTTTCCGCGCAAAAGCCTGAGCGACAAGGCGTTAAGGGGCTTCCCCTCTATTTCTTTAACGTAGCTCTTTATCTCTTTTTTTGGATAAAAAACCTCGAGCGTTACAAAGACGTTCGAGACTATGATGGGCGCGCCGGGTTTTATGGATATTTTTACCGCGTACCTCGGTGTTTTTTTTATGGCCGAATATGACGCCGTTACCGAAGCGTCCGGATAACCGGCCTTCGAGAATACCTTTTTAACATTTTTTTCCGCCGTCTTCGCGTAATTTTTAAAAAATTTCCCGCCGGTGGAAAAGGGAAGGGAGGAAAGTATTTCTTGTTCGGTAACCCCCGTGCTCAAAGGCATTTTAATGGAAATTGCTCCAACGGTCTTCATGGGGTTGAATACAAGGTTAACGTATATAAGTTTTCTCTTATCGTCGACGGTCGAAAAGACCCTTATGTTAGAGAAATATCCGGTTTCGTAAAGGGATTTAATAGTTTTTTCGACAAGGAGCATGGAGAATTTCTGCCCCGCCTTAATATATATAAGGCCCTGGAGTTTTTTGGCGGAAACGCCCGGCGGAAACGAATATTTTACGGATTTTATGGTATAGGCGGAAGAATTAATCCCATAAATGCCGGCGGCCCTTTTGCCCGAAACCGCGGAAGGCCCGGCGGCCGCGGTTATTTGAGGCGGGATAAAAAGGAGGAAAAAAAAGGGAATAAAAAAAAAGAGGGCCCCGGGCGCCTTTAAAAGAAAGGCCCCGGCATCACCGGCAGCGTTATAATTCCTGTTTCCTCGAGCCCTGAAAATCATGTTAGGATTTTATCATCTTTTTAATAAAACCTGAAATGAAAAACGATGTCGCCTCCGACCTCGCTGTAAACATTGGAAGTGTTAGGGGCAAGCTGATTATTATCCCAGACCCCCACGGCGTATAAATGCGGAGTCAATCTGTATTTGAGGGTAACCGCCTGAGACGACTGCGAGGACACGACATTGGTATAGGAAATGGAGAGGTTTTTCGTGAGCGTTTTCGATACGGAAACCTGGGGGGCCGCGCTGTGGGTGACCACTGAATATGATGGCGACACGGAGAGGTTTCTGAACCCGAAAAAGCTCGAAATCGCGCCGGTAACTCCCTGGGTAATACCCCCGCCCAGTATCCCCGCCGCCTGGGACGCGGCTATCCCGCCGGTTGAAGCGGCATACAGCGAGGTGGAAGGAACGCCTAAGGCAAGCATCGAGACGATGTCAAGTTCCGATAAAGGGGGCATGGACGAAAAGTACATATTGAAATTGAGCGGCGTCCCGTCCGCGTTAATCCTGATGAGATACTGGTTAACCGTGGTCGTAGCAGCCACGGAAAAAGACGGCTCGATACGGTACGGATTATTAAAATCTATCGTCGCGTATGAAAGACGGAAATCGGTTCCCCTGAAATTTATCCTTCCCCCCGCGGCATTCGCCGAACCGATAATGACGGGGCGGTCGAGAGTCCCGACGATATGCAGCCTCGCGCTTACAGCCGTGTTAACCAGGTTGTTTTTCAGGCGGATGCTTTTGTTTGCCGTGATAAGAATGTTGAGCAGGGGGTTAAATCCGCCCGGAGCCGGAGCCGCGGCCTGCACCGCCCTGTAATTCTTGTAGCTTAAAATAAGGGAGGAAAGATGGATATTCCTGTCGTATATGGCCTTTTTTATATCTATGGTTCCGTAAATTACCGAATTTTTTACGGAGCCGTTTAACCCTACTTCCCCGTCCATCCGAGCGTATAAATAATTTGACCTGTTGTATATTACTGAGCTGAAAGAACTCTTGAGGTTATAGAAAACGGGTTTGAAATTGCGCATAAGCACTTCTCCCCTGGGAGAAAAATACCCGTTGAACAGCCTGAAAACCCCCCCGTTAATAAGAATAAGGTTGTTGTCGAACGTAAGCCTTGAAAATATTCTAGAAAGCGTAATATCCTGACCTTTGAAGGAGGCCTCGACCATCCCTTTTCTTATATCCGCGTATCCGTAGACCTTTGGCCTTGAAAAAGACCCGAATACGACCGCCGCGGATTCCACGAACCCGGAGGCGTTTTTAATCCTCGGGGAAAGAAACCTTAATATCCATAAATCCGTTCTCGCGATAACGACGATGTGGTCCCCCTGGGGCGTAATCTGCCCATTTATGAAAAAGCGGTTCTCATCGCCCCGGAAATTAATCTTATCAAACTTCCATGACCCGTCGACGTAAGAAATCCTTACAGGGGACGTATTTTTAAGGTAAAACGGCCCGTGGCCCAGATAGACACTGTTAAGCCCGACAAAAACGTAGGAATTCTTTATATCCGAAAGATTGCCGCTTAAATAAACCCCCCCAAGAAGCTCGAAAAGGGTCTTTCTATAATTAATTTTTAACGATTTTAGCTGGGTCCTGAGCGAATAGGGATAGCCTTTTTTAAGCGCCACCTCCCCGGTGGACACGAGTTTTCCGTTAAACGCGTTAAGGGTTAAAAACATCCTGCCGGCGCGGGAATTAATATTTAAAAATACGTTTCCAAGGAGATACCCGTAAACGTAAGCGTCCTTTAAAGAAGCGCTGCCGCTCAGGGACGGAAGCGAGAAAAGGCCGCCGATGTGGAAACTGCCGTTTATAAGGCCGCTCGCGCGCAGCTGCCTTACGGGTTTAAAATCGATATCCTTAATATTTACGGAAGACGCCGCGATATTAAGGTCGTAATTGTAATTATGCCGGGGCGAGGCTTGGAAGCGGATAAGGCCGTTAGCGCCTACCCCCGCGTTTT
>JAKAPT010000015.1 GCA_021806885.1 bacterium
ATAGGGCCGCCTAACAAACTGCCCGCGGCCACCTGTCCAGAAATAAGGTAAAAAAGACCAAGAACAGTTACATAGATAAAAAACCAAATCTCTTCTAGCGCTGAATACATTGAAGAGAAGAAATTCGAATATTTATAATATACCGCTTTCTTAGAGGGCGATATTCCAATGAGATACACATTAATCTTTTTCCCGAAAATATTTTTTAAAGTAACGTATTTAGGCTTCAACCTGACTGTAAAATTTTTATTATTTTCTTTTATTCCGAAAACGATTTCATTTTTCCCGAATTTCTGAATGTTATCGCTAAGGGAGCCCCAGGATTTGACTTTTACCCCGTTTACCGAAGTTATGACATCCCCTTTTTTAAGGCCGGCGGCTGCCGCGGGATAGCCCTTCTTGACCCCCCCAATAACGGATTTTAATACCGGCCTTCCGGCCATAAAAATAATCGTAAAAATTACTATTGCCAGAATGAAATTAAAAAACGGCCCGGCAAATATTATAAGGAATCTTTTATAAGGGGATAGCCTGGCAAAGGAGCGTTTCTCGTCCTCCGGCGGTAACTCCTCGGAAGGGTCTTCCCCCAGGAGCTTGACATACCCCCCCAGAGGGATGGCTGAAACAAGATATTCTGTTTCGCCTACCTGCCTGCCCAGTAATTTAGGGCCGAAACCGAGGGAGAATTTCTCGACCTTTACCCCCAGCTTTTTGGCGACTATAAAATGGCCGAATTCGTGTATTAAAACGATAATGCTTAAAACGATGAGAAAAGCTATTACATCAAACAAAATACCATTTAGAATCATTTTTATATTTTATTTTATTTTTTGTTTATTATTTTTTATTTAAAAAACTCCATAAACATTTATATTTATTATATTTTTTTTTGGCTTAAAGTGCAATTTAATTATGTTCTCAGAATAACGCCGAATTTTTCATTAAGTTTTTTTATGAGGTCGTCGCGAAGCAGATTGACTTCCTCCATGGTAAGGGTTCCGGTTTCGCTCAATGCGTCATACCTGATAAGAAAAGAAATGCTTCCTTCTTTTATCTGTTTTCCCGAATATACGTCTTCGAGCCTCACGTTTTTAACCAGCCTCGAGAAATTTTTTATAAACTTCTCTATCTTTTCATATTCTATTTCCCTGTTAGCTATAATCGAAATATCCTGTTCGACCCCGGGATATTTCGCCGGTGGGATAAACGTCTTTTTCGAGGTCATTAAGCGCCCGGCCGCGTCAAGGTTTATTTCATAAACAAAAGCCTTGAAATCAATTTTTAAATCCTCGAGAATTTTGCTTTTTATTTCTCCAAAAATCCCTATCCTGTCTTTTCCAACATAAACTTCCAGGGACGATGTTTCGTCAAAAATATCGTTTCCATCCAACTTTACGAGCGAATATCTCTTAATTCCAGATTCTTTCAATATAAATTCAACGATGCTCTTTCCATGATAAAATTCGGTATCGGGGCTGTTTAATTTTATTCCGCCGGATAATAGTCCGCAGACGTAATTTTCTTCGGAAACAGGAAGGTCCCCGGCTTTAATGTTTCTATAGGTCTTCCCTATTTCGTATATCTTTATATTTTTATATTTTTTAGTGTTCTGGGACAACCCCCTTAAAATACCGGGAATAAGCGACGTCCTGAAATACGAATAATCTATTGAAATAGGATTTTTAAGCTCAAGAATTTCATTTTCGGGAATCCCCGCCATCTCTATCTCTTTTTTCCCCACAAGCGATGGGTTAATTACTTCTATGAAACCAAGGTGGGCAAGCAGGTTCCTGAAAACCTTTCCTGTTTCATAATTCATATTTTTCGCGGGGGGAGCTAAAGAGGCACACGGATATGTAGAACTAATATTTTCATATCCGTAAATCCTGAAAATATCTTCATAAACATCTACTTTATCCCTTATGTCGCTCCTGAAAACAGGAGAGACAGCGGTTAATTCCCCGGAATCTTTACCGTCCAGGGAAATTGAATACCCAAGCCTTGATAGTATTTCTTCAACCTTTTTATTATCTATATCCTCTCCTAAAAATTCATTTAAATCCTTAAATTTTAATTTAAACCCAGGCGGGTTTTTGAATTTTTCGATATCATAGGAGAGATATTCTATTTCCGCGCCGGGTATATATTTCTTAAGGAGATAAAGGAACCTCTTCATTCCGAGGACCGACTGTATGGGCTGCAACCCCTTCTCAAACCTTGTAGAGGCTTCCGATCGAAGGGATAAGGTCCTTGAAGTCCTTCTTATGTTGAACATGTTGAAATTTGCGGATTCGACGGCGATGGAGACGGTAGATTCTTTAATCCCGCTGTCTATTCCCCCCATTATGCCCGCGATGGCTATTATGCTCCCGTTTGATTCTATAAGTATTTCACCGCCCCCGAGCTTTCTTTCTTTTCCATCAAGGGTAACGGTAACCTCATCTTTCCTGGAAAGTCTTACGCTCAATGACTTCCCAATTTTTTCCGCATCAAAGGCATGAAGCGGCTGCGACGTCTCAAGCATTACGATATTTGTGATATCTACGATATTATTCACGGGTCTTATGCCGCTTTTTATTAGCCTGTTTCTTATTTCCGGCACGGATTCCCTTATTTCTATATTGTTAATCTTCGCGAGGATGTAAGAGGGAACAACGTCTTTATTCTCAACATCAATTTTTATTTCAGAAGGACCTTCGGAATGAGATTTCCCTTCTTTAATTTCTATCCCTTCATATAACTCAAGCTTTTTTAAATCCCTGCCTAAAATAGCGGAAAGTTCATGTCCAAAACCCGTTATTCCAAACAAATCTGGCCTGTTCGGTTCAAGGTCAAATTCCAGGACAGAATCGTCAAAATCAAAGATATCATAGGCCGTTCTTCCAGGTTCTTCCCAGGGAAATTTGACAATAGATTCAATATTTAAATCAATTCCAAGATCTTTTTCTGAGCAAAACGCCGCCTCCGAAACAACACCGAATATTGCCTTGTCCCTTATCTTCAGCCCATTTTCAAAAATCGCCCCTTTAGTCGCGACAAGAGGCCTGTCTCCTACGCTTACGGTTAGACCCTTCTTCGTGAAGACCACTCTTTTGGCTCCCAGTTCTTTTCCGGCATATATCTCAGCTATTCCGAAATTATCATTCGAGGGATGATTAGAGAGGCTTTTTATTTCTCCCACTACAATATTTTTAAATGAAAGCTTCCTTGAATAATCTATAATTTTTTCCACCTCCATAGTCCTGTTATTAAGCAGCGTGGAAATTTTTCCCCAGGCATCTTTTTTAAAATCTACAAATTCGCTGAGCCAGTTCAAACTGATTTTCAATTTTTAAAATCCTCCACCTTTTAAATTATCCAAATAACTCCGGCTGGGACAATAATGAATCGCCTTTATTATCTTTATCTTCATCTTCGTATAACTCATTATACACTATTCTTAATACGTCTATAATTTCCGGTATGGAAAACGATAAATCCTTTTTAAGATCTATCCTGTAAACCCCTTTTTCATAAAGAAGGGATTTGAGTCCCGCATTTTCAGCCTTGTCCATAAGCTCGTCCTTATACGCAGGGATAAAAACAGGCCTTTTTTGTTTCAGCGCAAAATTGCAGGTCTTCATGGTTCCCCCCCTTAACCCCGAAGACATGGCAAGCACCCCGAGGCTTGAACCGGTCTGGAGCCTGTCCCTCAAAACTAGATTTTTGGCGCTAACATTCATATGAAGAGGAAACTCGGAGATTACGGCGCCATTATTTAATATAATCTCCTGAAAAAGGTCAATATTTTCGGGAGGGTATATCGGGGCAAGCAATCCCTCGCCTATAAAGGCAATCGTATATCCCTTGTTTTTCAAAGCCGAGCGGTGAGCCGCGGTGTCAATTCCCGACGCAAGACCGCTCACTATCGAAAATCCCGCCGAGCAGAATTTTTCGGTTAAATTTTCGGCCAGTTCAACGGAATAGGGCGGAGGGGTCCTCTGTCCGGCAATGGCTACGGCAAATTTAAAATTTTCCTTAAGAACCCCTTTGTAATACAAAATTAGCGGCTTCGACCTTATAAAACTCAGACTTGACGGATACAGGGGGCTGTCCGCGGTTATGATTTTGACTCCATTTTTGGATGCCTCTTCGATCTCGGTAATCGCGTCAAAAAAGGCCCTTTTTTTGATCCGGTCGTTTAAAAGGATTTCTATAAGCCTGTTTTTTATCCCGCTTTTTAGAAGACCTGACCTGCTTATGCCAAAAATATCGCAGGGGTTTTTAAAATTCTTCAGCAGGGTACTTACCTCCGAGTCGCTAAATCCGGGTATTTTTTTAAGGGCAAGGCTGCATATCAGGTCATCCATTACAAACCCCCGTCATCTTTTTTTTGCTCCATGGAAGTTTTACCGAGAAAAAGCCCCGTAACGGAGCCGGCCCCTTTTTTTAATATTTCATGTTTAATTGTCCTGAAAGTCCTTCCGGTAGTTATAATATCGTCAAACAGGATAATATTCTTGGACTCTAACGCCTTCCTGCCTTTGACTGAAAATGAACCGGAAACGTCCCTGCCGCGTCCGCGCCCGTATATATGACCGGGCTTATGCCCTCTTTCGCACACTATGACCCCCTTCAAGTATTTTATACCCAGGGCAGAGTTAAGATAGGAACAGACTATGGCGTTTGGATAAATATCAAGATAAGAGCTGGAGGGTGGGATGGGCAGGATTAAATCATAAAAACGAAAATGATTGGAAATAATGATGTTCAGAAGCTTTGCAAACATTATTATTGCGTTTGCATCGCCTTTTTTGTACCTTATTATTAATTTAAAATATTCGTCTTGAAAAGAGCCCGGGTTTTTTTTCACGCGTTTCGGCAGGTATTTATTTATGTAAAAATATTCCCCGCCTTCGGAGGAGAATATTCCGCGGTTTAATATTTCGTAGAACATCAATATTTATTTAAAAAATTTAGAACTGGGTGAGCATATCAAGATTACACTGGTAGAGGTATCTCAAATCGTTTATGTTGTATTTCAACATAACTATCCTGTCGAACCCCATGCCGAACGCAAATCCCCTGTATTTATCGGGATCAATCTTCGCGTATTTGAAAACATTGGGATGGACCATGCCGCAGGGTATAACTTCTATCCAGCCGGTGTTCTTGCAAATGCCGCAACCCTTCCCCCCGCAGAATACGCATTCTATATCAAGGTCGAGACCGGGCTCCACGAAGGGATAGAAAGCGGGCCTGAACCTTGTCTTTTTTGCACCCAGAAGATGCCTTACGGTCGCCTCGAGAATGCCTTTTAAATCCGATAGCCTTACATTTTCATCTATATAGAGACCTTCAATCTGGTTGAACATGAAAAGGTGCGTGGCGTCAACCGCTTCATACCTGTAACATCTACCTGGAGCGATAACCCTTAACGGCGGCTTTTTTCTTTCCATGGTCCTTACCTGGACGCTGGATGTGTGGGTCCTTGCGACTAAACCGTTCAGAAGGTAAAACGTGTCCCAGACGTCCCTTGCCGGATGATTGGCGGGGATATTGAGGGCATCGAAATTATAATACGTTGTTTCTATCTCCGGCCCCTCCACTATCTCGAATCCCATGGATGAGAAAAAACTGACCGTGTCTTCAAGTACAGCCGTTATGGGGTGAGCGTGGATTTTTTCGATAGACGGGCCCGGGATTGTAAGGTCAATAAATCTTGCGGCTTTTCCTGATTTTTCAACCGCGATTAACTCTCCTTTCCTTAAGAGGTATGCGTCTTCAATAGTTTTTTTCGCAAAATTGGATTTAGACCCGATATTCTTTTTTTCTTCCGGGCTAAAGGAATGTATGGAATGTAATATCAGGGACAATTCCCCTTTTTTTCCGGAGAAAACTTTAAAATTATTCTCAAGCTCGGTAAGATTCCGCGAATTTTTAAGACCCTTCAAGGCTTCTTCTAAAATTACGTCAATCTTTTTTAATATTTCTGCCTCGCTATTCATAATCAGGTTATTATTATACTTTTTGAATTATTTTTCAAACTGGTGCCGAGGGCCGGAATCGAACCGGCACAGAACAAAGTTCCGAGGGATTTTAAGTCCCTTGCGTCTACCAATTCCGCCACCCCGGCAATAAGGAATGGCTGTATAATTTCTTATCTCACAAGAACCCGTGTTTGTCAAGAATGGAAACAGTTGTAAACGGGGTTAATAATGGGGGTAAAAGAATGAAAGCGGTAAATGGGTTTTACCAGGTACCCGTTTTGAGATATTCATCTATTGCCACGGCTGCCTTTCTTCCGGCACCCATAGCAAGAATGACTGTTGCGGCCCCCGTTACGATATCACCGCCGGCAAAAACCCCTTTTTTAGTCGTTTTACCGGTGTTTTCATCGGCGATTATATATCCCCATTTATTTAAATTCATCCCCGGGGTGGATGAGGGAACTATCGGGTTCGCGTTTGTTCCTATGGCTATAATCGCGGCATCTATTTTTGTAATGAATTCGGACCCCGGAATGGGGATAGGCCTTCTCCTACCGCTTTCGTCTGGCTCTCCCAGCTCCATCCTCTGGCATTCAACGCCGGTAACGGTATGGCTTTCATCTCCGATAAACCTGACCGGATTTATTAAAAATTCAAATTTTATCCCTTCTTGTTCGGCATGATGGACTTCTTCGATCCTTGCGGTCATCTCTTTCCTGGAGCGCCTGTAAAAAATCCTCGCATCTTCATAACCAAGCCTTAAACCCGTTCTCACGGAATCCATAGCGGTATTACCCGCTCCAAATACAACAAGGGTCTTGCCGCGTTTTACGGGGGTATCATATTTTTCGTTTTGATACGAACGCATTAAATTAACCCTCGTAAGGAATTCATTGGCGGAATAAACACCGCTCAGCTCTTCCCCCGGTATATTTAAAAACTTGGGGGTACCGGCGCCGGTTCCAATAAAAACGGCGTCAAACCCTTTTTTTTCCATAAGCTCGTCAATTGAAAACGTCTTTCCCACCACGATATTTTTATAAACCTTAACTCCCATATTTTCAAGAACCTTAAGATTGCTTAAAACAATTTCTTTCGGTAGCCTGAATTCCGGTATGCCGTACATAAGAACACCGCCCAATTCATGGAGCGCCTCGAATATGGAAACATCATATCCCATTTTTCTTAAATCCCCGGCAACTGTCAAGCCGGCCGGCCCGCCACCCACAATAGCAACCTTTTTATCTATGCTACCGGTAACCTCTATGTTTATATTTCCGTGGGCGGCCTCGTAGTCGGCAACAAACCGTTCAAGGTTTCCTATGGCAACGGGGGCGGAATCCTTCTTTTTGCCGACAGTGCAAACCTTCTCACACTGATCTTCCTGGGGACATACCCTCCCGCATATTGCCGGCAAAGAATTTGTCTCCTTGATTTTTCTTGCCGCGCCGAGAAAATCACCGCTTTCAACCAGTTTTATAAAGGCAGGAATATTTATATTGACAGGGCATCCCTCAATGCAGAATGGCTTCTTGCACTGGATACACCTCTTAGCCTCTATAGAGGCTTCCTCAGGGGAATATCCATATGGGACCTCTTCGAAATTATGAATTCTTTCTTCGGGCGCCTGGTTTCGCATTCCAACCCTTTTTATTTTAAGCCTCTCCTTATTGTCCACCCCGGACGCGGGAGCTGTTTTTGTGTCTTTAGTGTCTATCATATCTTTTATCCCCTGATTATCAGCCATGATGCTCTTTATTATGACATTCGTAGGACTGCGCCTCTTCTTTTTTATAAAACCTTAACCTGTTCATGAGATTGTTGAAATCGACAAGATGGCCGTCAAAATCGGGTCCGTCGACGCACGCAAACTTTGTTTTGCCCCCTACAAGAACCCTGCAGGCCCCGCACATTCCTGTCCCGTCAATCATTATAGGATTGAGGCTTACGACAGTCTTTATATTTTTTTCCCTGGTCATATCGCTGACTGCTTTCATCATGATAACCGGTCCAACCGCTATAACCCTGTCTATCTTTTCCTTCTTTTCTTCGATAAGATTCCTTAAGGCATCCGTAACAAGGCCTTTTATCCCAGAACTTCCATCATCTGTCGCGATAAGAACCTCGGAACTCACATCTTCCATCTCTTTCTTCATGAGTAACAAATCGGTTCTTCTTGCCCCTATGATCGAAATAACCCTGTTGCCGGCTTCCTTGAGGGCCCTTGCGATAGGATATAATACCGCAATCCCAAAACCACCGCCGACGCAAACCACTGTTCCAAAATTTTCGATATCGGTGGGGACGCCAAGGGGTCCTACTACATCTTTAATATTTTCTCCCTCATTCAACTCGCTCAAGAGATGAGAGGTCTTTCCAACAGTCTGCACTAACGCGGTAATAGTTCCCTTTTTCTGATCTGAATTTGCTATAGTTATGGGTATTCTTTCTCCCTCGCCATGAACTCTTAAAATAATAAACTGGCCCGGCTTTGCTTTTGAGGCGATATCGGGCGCATGGATTTCATAAAGGTTCACGCCCTCTCCCATATTTTTTTTCAGAATTATTTTATACATAAGTGTCCTCTAAAACTTAGTTAAAATGGAGGCGGCACTCGGATTTGAACCGAGGTATGGAGGTTTTGCAGACCTCTGCCTTACCACTTGGCTATGCCGCCGAAGTAAGGCGATTATTTCTTATAGCATTTTTACCGTATTTATGTCAAGGCCAAATTAACCTCTGCGGCGGGGATTAAAGCGTTATTGCGGGTTTTTATAGAACGATGCCATGGAGGACGGGGTTTCATATACATTAACCCTGTTTATGCTGATGTCCCTGGAATATTCATTGGATATCGATTTTTCGAATCGCTCATATATATATCGTGCTATATTTTCTGCCGAGGGATTGGTTTTTTTGAAAAAATCAATATCATTGATAAACTTATGGTCAAGCGTATCAATTATCTCCCCAAGATATTTCTTAAGTATCTTGAAATCAATTAGAAGCCCGGTTTTATTAAGCTTTTCCCCGGAGATTATAACTTCTATATTCCAGTTATGGCCATGAATATCCTCGCATTTTCCGTTGTATCCCCTTAGAGAATGGGCGGAAGAAAAGGACGATGTCACTTTTAATTCATACATAATAACCCTAGATTATCTAATAATCGTCATTAATCTCTATATTAGCGCGGCTTCTTAGCCTATTTATCCATCCCTTAAGCAATGAAAGCATTTCCTGGACCTTAAGCCCGCTTTTCAGGTTAATTCCGTTCGAAACGGCCTGGTTAAAGGATAAACTCTGAAACAATCTCAGCCTCTCGGTAATAAATTCTTTTTCTATAATTATATTTTGGACATAAAGATAGAAGGAATTGTAATCAAGTCCATATAAAGTTAAAAAGCCGGAAAAATTATTGTTTTTGTATAAAATATTAAATTTTTTCTTAAAATCTGCCACATAGGAATCCACCTGGCTCTTCGACACGGTTATCAGGTTTGTCTCTTTTTCATTATTTAAGACCAGCATGCGGTTTATGTAAATATCAAAATCTTTTTTTAAGGAATCATGGGAAAGGAAAGAATTTACGGGCCTTGAATTTTCTATATTTTGGAAGGCGTCGAGAAAATATAATTCATTTAACGTGACAGGCGCGCCGTTTAACGAACCGGCCACTTCATCGGCCACAAATCCGTAAGAAACAGGCTGGAAAATAGCAAAGGAAAAAAGGGTAAATAACAGGAGAGCGATATAAAGTTTCATTTTATTTATAGAAAATATTAAAAACATAATATAAAATTGCCTTATGTCGAACCAACTATTGATATTTGCATTATTATTAATATTAGCACTATTTTTTACTTTTTTATATATATTTGCGATAAAAAAACCATACCGCGAAGTTTTAATAAAAAACAGGCTGCGGGAGCTTGAAGGGATAAAAACGCTGTATTCGGACGTTCTTATGGCCCTTAATGACGGTATAGCGATTATAGATGAAGGCAAAAATATTCTTTTTTTAAATCAATCCTTCAGTAAGAACATAAGATCAATTCCGTCCGTCGAAAAAATAAAAAATTTCGACGTCCTGACCAGGAATTTTGAATTAAACAATATAGTAAAGGATTTTATCTCCCGCGGGGAAAGCAAAATAGAAAAAAGTATTTCCTATTTTGACAGGGCGGAAGAAAAAACTGTTTACTGCGTCATCCAAAAAATTAACAATTCCGGGAAATATGCGGTTATTGTTCGCGATATCACCTATATCCAGAAAATAGAAAATGTCAGGTCCGATTTTATACAGAATATCTCTCATGAAATTAAAACACCTATCACCGCTGTAATGGGGTTTGTTGAAACCCTGAAAAACGGAGCTATTACAAATCCGGAAACGGCGGTTAAATTTCTTAATATAATTGAACATCATACAAAAAGGTTGAATTATCTTATAGACGACCTTATTTTTCTTACCAGGATTGAAACAGGCAGGTCCCCGGTAAAATTAGAAACCATAAGTTTAAAACCGATGGTAGAACAATCCCTTCTTTTATTTGAAAAGGAGATTTCGGAAAAAAGAATTAACGTGACAAAAACCCTGGATGACAAGAAATTTATCTCTGACCAGACCAAAATAAGCCAGATAATAATAAACCTGATTCAAAACGCCGTTAAATACTCAAACAAAAATGGCGACATAAAAATTGACGGCAGTATTATCAACAATGAAGAAGCTTTGAACTTCATAAAAAAAACCGAGGAGACATCAGTAATATGGGGAGAACTGGATCGTCCCGGAAAATACGGGGATTTCTTCTTTTTTAGGGTAGAAGATTCAGGAATCGGCGTAAGCTATACAAACCTGCTGAGGCTTGGGGAAAGATTCTTCAGGGTGGACAGTTCCCATACGGGAAACTATAAAGGAACGGGCCTCGGACTTGCAATAATAAAACATACATTAAAATTCCTTGACGGAATAGCGATGATTAAGAGCGTACAGGGGAAAAATTTTATTTTTACATTCCTTATACCTCTATGAAATTTAAGGTTGGAATGGATTCAATCATGCGATGCTTTCTAAGAAGCTCGCAGTAAAGTATAAACCCACTTATATTTTTCTCGTTTAAATCGAAACTCAAGCAATTCATCCAGTAATCCAGTATCTCGTCATAACTTATGAATTCAAGCTCCTTGTTTTTTAAAGCCTCCCTGGCGGCTTCAGCGAAGTCTTTCAACGCCTCTTTTTTGGATTTTATGAGGTTTTTATAGAGGACTCTAAATTCTTCCTTTTTTTTATAATAAGAGTCTTTCCTTATTATAAAAAGGGCAAAAATAAAAGGAAAAGAAGTAAATTTATACCATAAATCCGCCAGGTCATATGAAATATAATTTTGAGGCATATATTTCTTAAACTTTAACGCGTTATTTCCGATCTGGAGGAATGCTTTTCCTTCCATCTCGTTAAACCCCGAATTGAATTCGAATTTTTTATTATGGGGCAGCATGGAAAATCCTATTTTACCGAGGTTTAACCCATATTTTTCCGCCAGAATTACCTTTAAAAGATACAGGGAAGTATAAGTTTCAGGCGTGATATAAACCGTTTGGCCCTCAAGGGCTTCAATTTGCAACGGGGAGAAAAGGTAAATGCTTTTTACCATTTTCTTGGAACTTATCGAAATGTCAGGGAGCAGAAGAAGGGATTCATAATTTTTTATATAATAAAAGGAGGAGGAAGGGCTTATATCGACCGTACCCGTATCGAGGCACTTATTTAAAAAAGCGGGGGTGCCGTACACAAATTTCAGGAAATCCTGTTGTCCGGTTCTTTTTAACTCCTTTTTAAGGAAATAATAAATTGGATATACATTTAAATAACCTATTTCGCCTATAGAAATCATTTCTCGCTGCCGGCGAACATAAATTCGGAAATAGACGATATAAGATGATCTGGCTTATGGGACCTGAGTTCTTCATATGAATGATTCCCGGATGCCACACAAAAAACATGAACTCCGGCATTCCTGGCAGCCATTATATCTATTGGGGAATCCCCGATGAAAATTGATTTATTCAAAGGGATGCCTGTTTTTTCGGATATTTTAAAAATCATTTCCGGGGAGGGTTTTCCTTCAAGACCATCATATACGCCCAGGACATGATCGAATAAATGTCGCACCCCCAGAAAACCCAACAATTTTCTGGAAATATCTCCTGTTTTATTCGTAGCGACATTCAGGGATTTTCCCTTATTTTTAAGGTAATCCAGCAATTCTTTCACTCCCGCGATAAGGGTTGTTTTTTCGAAACAGACGCTGTTATATCTCTGCCTGAAAATTTTTATGGCTTCCTCCTGGTTTTCCTTTCCAAACAACTCCCCAAGAAGACCTTCCAGGGGAACCCCGACGTAGGAATTGGATTCAACGTTTGATATGGTTCTGTCCTCAAATCTAGAAAAAACCGCGTCGAATGCATCGTTTATCGCTTCAAAAGAGTCTATAAGCGTTCCATCGAGGTCAAAAATTATCGAATCGTATCTTTCTAAAACTCCCAGCATAATCTACTCCTTCAGGAAACCCCTCATAAATTCAGCTGTCTCCTCAGGCACAGCTGTATTTATTGACATACCCGTTCCTATCTCAAACCCAGCCTTCATTGATATACGCGGTATAATCCTCAGGCTCCAGTGATAGTATTCCTCTTTCTCGTCGGCTATTGGAGGATTATTGAAAACAAAATTATAGTCCGGATCGTTCAGGGCACCTTTCATTCCGCTTATCACTTTTTTTACAATAACACCTAAGGCTTTTATTTTATTTGTATCCTCGTTCGCGAAGCAAGGTTCATGGGACAAGGGCATAATCCATGTTTCAAAAGGATTCATCGAGGCAAAGGGATGAAAAACTATAAAATCCGTGGTCTGCAATATAATTCTCCTGCCGTCCACAATTTCCGCCTGTATCATATCGCAGAATATACACCTTCCCACCTCGTCAAAATAATATCTTGCCTGCTGGATATTATTTCTTAACGTAAGTGGTATTACCGGAGTCGCAATTATCTGGGAATGGGAATGTATTATAGATGTACCGGCGTTAACCCCGCTGTTTTTAAATATTATGATATATTTAAATCTTGGATCGTTCCTTAAATCAAGATATCTGTCTTTATACATAAGGAAAAGTTCCTGGATCTGTTTATCGGAAAAAGATGGTATCGATTCATTATGTTTTGAGGTATCGACGACAACTTCATGGGCCCCTACACCTGGTTTGGTCCTGAATATCTCGGTTGCCCTTGGGAAGAAATAACCCGTAAAATCCATTGCGACATTCTTTACGGCTGAAACCCCTTGCGCTATTCCTGAGGCCGCGGAAAGGGCAGGAAATTTATTAGGAACGACCCTGACCCACCATCCCGTTGAATTAGGAAAGGTTCCATAGCGCCTGAATGATTTGATTTCATTAGGCGAAAGATATTCATTGCCTGGGCAAAAAGGACAGTCCTCGGAATATTCCGGGATATTTTCATAAGAGCCTTTCTTTCCAGAATTCACATTCTCGAATTCATGGGGCCTTCTTCTTCTTTCAGTAGCAATTATAACCCATTCCCTTGTGGTAGGGTCCTGCCTCAATTCTGACATCTTTTAATAGTTTAAACCTGGATTTATATAATAATTATACAGGAAATCATAGATTTTACAAGAATTATAAACCGAGCTGAAATCGAAAGGAACATCCCGGGAATACACCGCGAACGGTTCATTTTCTCCTCCGCCTATGCCTCCGTGGGCGCCGAGCTGTGTTTCAAAATTCACTATAATATCATTTTTGTATTCCCCGAATAATATCAGGTCTCCGGAATTCTTAAATTTACAGAAATTGCTTATCGAGGATATTACAATTTCTTTTTCTTCCGGGTTGTTATTATACATTCCAAGTATATTGACAAATGTCGGCAGCGACTTATATTTGCCGGTTTCTATGAAAATAGAAAAAGTAATAAACCCTCCGGACTTTTTATCATAAATTACAACTTCCCCGAAATCGTTAACCCCCATAATAAAACCTATCCCTTTTATTTTTAAAATCCTGCTGATAAAAGAAGGATAAAGGTTCTCAATGTCTTCAACGGACATTTTTGATAATTTTCCCGAAAAATAGAGATTTGCCATCGGCCCTGAATTCATAATGTATATAATTTTATTTTCATTCCAGTTCAAATTTTTTCCTTCATTGAGCCTATCCCCTTTTTCCCCCCGGAGAGAACATGCGGAAAACAATGACATAATTTTTTTGTAAAAAACTTTTCTTCGAAAGAAATCTCCAATATATGTGATTAGCCTCTTTACGGCTTCGTCATAGCCGGTATCGAATTCGTAAATAATTAAGTTTTCATAACCTTCAAATCCAAGGATTATTTCTCTTAATTTTTTCTTATTTATTCTAACGAAAGGAATACTCGGGGTGTGCCCATGGTCGGATATTATGAATAGATCGTATTTCTTGCCGGATTCCCCCGTTTCTTTATAGATATCGTTTATCTTCCGATCCAGGCTCTTCAGTGTCCTCAGGGCGCTTTTAGAAAACGGCCCCCTGCGGTGCGCGAGTTCATCGTATCCTATGTAATCCAGATATATCGCCGGAACCCCTCTTGATATGTCCATTATGCACCCGAAAGTTTCTATATCTTTGAAAACAACATTGGACATCACCCTTAAACAGGGAAAAATTCCTTCGGAATTAGACTCTCGTTTTTCTATAATGTCCACCAATTTTTCCCATAATTCAAAAAGAAATTCAAAGAAAACATAAAAAAAAGTCTTTAAAAACGTAAAAATATGGAACATAAATATAATAAAAATATCAAAATTCCTTACCTTCCGTTTAAAAAGGTTTCTAATTGAAAAAGTGGAAAGGGTAAATGTTGACCTCGATGCCCCTCCTGAAAAAAGGTTTACGTAGCTTGACCCTCCTTTTAAAAGACCCCTGTTATTCTCTGAAAGCAGTTTTTCAATAGTTCCCGCGCTGTCCGGTTTTTTAAAGATTATTTCCTCGCCTGTTTCCTTCTCTACCCACCTGAATCCAGGGATGTTATCGTTATTTCCGTATAAAAGGCCTGCCTGAAAAAAAGGCGTATCGCTGGGGACGCCCGTAAAATATTTTTCCAGCCGGAAACCGTCATCGCTAATCATTTTTTTTAAATGAGGCATTAAATTTAATGAAAGCGCCTTTTTAATGGCGCCGTGAGAAAGCCCGTCTATCTGAAAAATAATAAAACCCTTATTTAGAAAAGGGTCTTTAACATTTATTTTCCTTATCGATTTTTTGAATATGCTTAAATTGATCTTCATTGAAACCTGAAAGAATCTTGTTATTTAATTATCCGATTTTTCAAAAAAATAATTCGCCAGGAAAACCATGGATATAAGAAACAGGGATAGAAAAGAAAAATCAATAACGATAGGAATATCATGGATAAAAAATGGACCGGCTTTTTTACCGAAAAAAAAGTATTTTAAAATATCCACGGAATAGGTAATAGGATTTATAAATGTTATTAACTTTAAGAAAAGCGGGAATTTTTTTATTGGATAAAGCGCGCCGCTGACGAAAAACATGGGCTGGACTAATAGGTTGATTATGGAATTGAAGCCTTCAAAGGATGTCATCCTCGAGGCTATAACGATTCCAAAAGCGACAATCGAGCATGATATCATATAAATTGAAACTATTATTAGAAGAAGCGCGTAAGGAGAAGGATGAATTCCAAGAAAGGGAATAAAGGCAAGCATTATAACGGCCTGAAGGGTACTTATAATTCCTCCGGATGTGATTTTCGCGAAAACAAAGGTTTTTCTGGATACCGGAGAGACAAGAAGCTCTTTTAATACCCCGAATTCCCTGTCCCAGATTATTGATATTGAAGAAAAAATAGATCTGAATAAAACGGTCATGACCAGTATGCCTGGGAATATGAACTGCATGTAGGAGCCGTTTTTAAGGCTGACTATAGTGGAAATCCCAAAACCGACAAATAAAAGCCAGATAACAGGTCTTGATAAATCGGTAATGAGCCTTGATTTCTGCCTGAAGAATTTTAAGATTTCCCTTTTATTTATAGCAAGGAATGCCCTTAATTCCTCTTCCATAAAAACGGCTCCTATTTTTATCACAAAACAGCCGGACTTTTACAGAAAACGTCGTTAAGGATAAGCGTTTGATTCCTTTCTTTTCCGAGAGATACTATATTGACGGGAATGCCCGTTAATTCCTCGAGCCTTAAGATATATTTCTGGGAATTCACTGGAAGGTCCTTGAAAGACCTTATTCCTGAGATATCCCCCTCCCAACCGGGCATCTCTTCGTAAAGCGGCTTAACTTCGCAACACTCTGAAAAAGAGGCAGGAAGCTGGTGTATTTTAGATCCCCTGAACATGTATCCAGTGCAAATGCTTATCTCTGGGAGCCCCGATAGAACATCAAGTTTCGTAATTATCATTCCTGTAACCCCGTTAAGATATTTCGCCTCCCTGATAAGGTTTGCGTCGAACCAGCCGCATCTTCTGGGCCTGCCGGTCACGGAGCCAAATTCTTCCCCTTTGTCCCTTATAATGCTTCCTGTCCCTCCTTTTAATTCTGTGGGGAAATATCCTTCTCCGACCCTTGTCGTATACGCCTTTGTTATTCCTATTACCTCGTCAATCCGGGTCGGCCCCAGGCCGGCGCCTGCAAATGCCCCACCGGCAAGCGTATTAGAAGAAGTTACATAAGGATATGTACCATGGTCAACATCCAGAAAGGTCCCCTGAGCCCCTTCTAACATCAGGTTGGAACCGCTATCAAGCCTTTCGGCTATGAACCTTGATGTATCAACGAGATACTCTTTCAGCTTTTTGCCGTAATTAATATAATCTTCGATTAACTCATCGGGATCAAAAACATTTTCCCCAAGGACGTTCTTAAACAGGTAATTTTTTTCCTTCAGGCTCAAGACGATCTTGTCATAAAAAAGCTGCCTGTCAAGAAGGTCTATCGCCCTTATGCCCAGTCTGGCAACCTTATCTTCATACGTGGGACCGATACCTCTTCCGGTCGTGCCTATCATGCCGGCGCCCCTAAGCCTTTCCCGGGCAATGTCCAGCCTTTTGTGGTAGGGCATGATTATATGGCATTTATTTGAAACAAAGAATCTATCTTTTATCTTGATGTTTATCTTTTTGAGATTATCCAGTTCCTCGAACAAAACAACCGGGTCTATCACGACCCCGTTTCCGAGTAAGCATATTTTTTCTTCATTGAGTATTCCCGAAGGAATGAGTCTGAACACAAGGCTTAAATCTCCCGCGACAACGGTATGGCCCGCATTATTTCCTCCCTGATAGCGGGCTATAATATCCACATCCTTGGCGAGAAGATCGACTATTTTTCCCTTTCCTTCGTCTCCCCACTGCAGGCCTACGACAATAATGTTCTTTTTTTTCATATCGGTTAATGGTCCTTTTTCATTTTGAAATGTTTTTTGAATTCCGAAAGATTTTTAAAGTTTTTTTTCTCTAAACCAGAAACATCTTCAAGAATAATTTTGGTTTTATCTATAAATACAATTTTTTCGATATCATTTTCTTTTGTATATTTTAAGGCGTCTTTATAGCCATAGTTCATAAAATTGGATTCGGCCTTTATCATTCTGCTTCTTAAAAATTTTATAATTTCGACCTCCAACTCTTTATCTTTTGTACCGTTAAAAACCATAACCCTGCTCCGTTCAGGCTTAAGACCCCGAGAAAAACTGCGTAAAATATCCATATTAACCGCAAATCCTGCGCCTGGGCAATTCTCTCCAAAAGCCCCGATTAAATTATTATATCTTCCGCCACCGAATATCTCGTATCCGGTATTAGGGGCAAAGCATTCAAAAATTGTTCCGGTATAGTAATTAAGGCCCCTTATTTCTCCAAAATCAATAGTTATATAGTCATCGAGGCCGTATAATTTTATATAGGATAAAACCCTTTCCATTGTTTCAAGGGCGTTTATCGCCATTTCGTTGTGGGCCATTTTCCACGCCTTTTTTATGACGGTTTTTTTTCCGAACATGAAAAGAAGGCCGTTAATGATTTCCTTTTTTTTGCGGGATAAATCAAGGGTATTAAGAAAAGCGGCCAGCCCTGATGAATCTTTTTTAAGGGTATATTCCTCTATCTTTTTCCTTTCGGCCTCAGGGATATCGGAAACAATTCCCCTGAAAAAATCAACATTTCCTATATCAACGCTAAAATCCATAATGTTTAGTTTTTTTAAAGCCTCTATCCCCATTATTATAAGTTCTGCATCGCTTTCAGGACTGTTCGGACCGATAAGTTCAACTCCGACCTGAAGAATCTCCCTTGGTTTTCCCAAATTAGGGTCGGAGTTTCTCAAGACTGGCCCAAAATAAGAAAATTTATAGGGAAGGGTGGTCGAATTCCTCAGCGAAGAGCTTAATCTCCCGATTTGGGGCGTAAAATCGCTTCTTAAAGAAAGCAATTCACCGGAGTTTATATCTGCAATCTTAAATAATTCCTTAGCTATGGAACTTAAAAGAAATACGTCAAGATAATCAATGCCCGGTGTGATAACCCTTCTGTATCCCCACCTGGAAAATTCATCAAGTAATGTATTAGCGGCCCTGTTTATAAATTCGGCTTCAACAGGTAAAAAATCTCTCAAGCCGGGGGGGGGCTGAGAAGAAATTCTTGAATTTTTTCTGTTCACTATAATTCTAAATATTTTGCATCCGTTATATTTGGCTCCGACTTCAACCTATTAAGAACGTTTGAGCCGGGCCTGGAATCCAACTGCAGTATTGAAATAGCTTTGCTGTTATGCCTTCCTAGATGCATTCTCGCGATATTTATATTGTTTTCTCCTAATACGCCCCCGATCGAAGCGATAACGCCAGGCTTATCAAGATTAAAAATAACGAGTATGTGGCCTTCCGGAATAGCTTCTATGGAATAATCGTCTATCTTAACTATCCATGGACTCTTTCTGCCGAATATCGCGCCTGAGATACTGAAGGTCCTGTCGTCGGTATCCACTGAAATGCTAATAGTGCTGGTGTAATCTATAGCCTTTTCCGATTTGGACTCGGTAATGCTTATGCCCCTCGTTTTCGCGGTTGGAATAGCATTTACATAATTTATCTCTTCCCCGAGGGAGGGGTAAAGAAGACCTTTTACTATATTGGGTGTTATGGCATTGGTATTATGGGAGGAGACATCCCCTTTATAATCTATTTTAATTGCTTTTATCCCACCGCTAAGAATATTTCCAAGAAGTTTTCCCAGCCTTTCTCCAAGGTTAAGATAAGGGCCTACAATTTCAACCTCTTCCTGGGTAACGGAAGGAACATTAACCGCATTTTTTATGGTCCCGTTCAACAGGTAATCTTCTATCTGCCTGCAAATAGCAACCGCAACGTTGACCTGCGCCTCCTCCGTAGAAGCCCCAAGGTGAGGGGTGGCTACGAGATTATCAAGGGTAAGCAACGGGTTTCCTTCCGGGGGTTCAACCTCGAATACGTCAAGGGCGCACGCGGAAACCTTCCCTGACTTAAGTGCATCATAAAGGTCTTTTTCATTGATTATTCCACCCCTTGCGATATTTAAAATTTTTACCCCGTCTTTCATCCTGGAAATCGTTTCCTTATTGATAAGCCCCCTTGTTTCATCTGTTAAAGGAGTGTGCAAGCTTATATAATCCGAAACCGCATAAATTTCGTCAAGCGTCGAAAGATTTATCTCGAGTTCCGCGGCCTTATCCCTCGAAAGAAAGGGGTCATAACCGATTACATTCATACCGAAGCATTTGGCCCTTTTATGCAAAACCTGCCCGATGTTCCCAAGGCCTATTATGCCGAGAGTTTTTCCGTATACCTCTGTTCCCTGGAATTTACTTTTCTCCCATTTGCCTTCCTTGATTGAGAGAAAGGCCTGCGGTATATGCCTGGACATTGCCATGAGCATGGCAAAGGTGAGTTCGGCGGTCGTAATAGTATTACCCCCCGGCGTATTCATGACGACAATACCGGCCGCGGTAGCGGCCGCCTTGTCGACATTATCGAGCCCGCTGCCAGCTCTTCCAATTACTTTAAGGTTTTTTGCGGATTCTAAAATATCCTTTGTAAGCCTGGTCGCGCTTCTAATTACAATCCCGTTGTATTCATGGATTATTGATTTAAGCTCTTCGGGCGGAAGCCCGGTCTTAACATCAACCCGTATTTTCCCGGAGGCTTTTAATATATCGATACCTTCTTTTGAAAGCTTATCGCTGACAAGAACCTTAAACATTTATCCTCACGATTAATGATAATTATTCCCCGAATAATGCTTTTTGGGCGGCCTTAAGGCCTGCGCCTGTTTCAAATTTGTACCCGAGTTCTTTCAGAACAGCCTCGAGGGCTGAAATTGCTGTTATCACGTCAAAATAACCGGAGTAACCAAGGTGAGCTATTCTAAATATCTTACCCTTTGCGGCATCCTGCCCGCCCGCTATCGTGATGCCATATTTTTCCCTGATAAGTTTCGTTATTTTTCCGGCATCCATACCTTCCGGAGCCCATACCGCGGTTAGGGCGTTTGAGGGCTTATCAACGGTGTAGAGTTTTAAACCGAGCGCCTGTACCGCCTGCCTGGTGGCATTTGCAAGATCGGCGTGCCTTTTGAAAACCTGCTCAAGACCTTCCTCCTTAATCTCCCTTAATACCTCCCTTAACCCGACGATAAGCTGGACATTCGGGGTATAGGCGTTTTGATTTTTTTCAAGGGATTTCTTTTCTTTTTTAAAATTAAAATAATACTTCGGAAGGTTCGATTTCTCGGCAAAAGACCATGCTTTATCGCTTAATGATACGAACGCAAGGCCCGGCGGAAGCATAAGTGCCTTCTGGGAGCCTGTAACGACCGCGTCTATGCCCCATTCATCCTGTGGAAGATTTACCACGCCAAGGGCCGTAATAGCATCGACCACGAGTATGGTATTATTTCTTTTTCTTACTATGTCGGCTATTTCCTTGACGGGATGATACACCCCGGTGGAGGTCTCGGAAGCCTGAATAAAAACAGCCTTTATCTCAGGATTTTTCTTAAGGGCGCTTTCTACCTGTTCGAGTTTTACCGCATAACCCCACTCGACGTCTATCGCCTCCACATTAACGGAATAGGCCTTGCAGATATCAAACCACCTTTCACCGAATTTTCCGCCTCTTACAGCAAGGGCATGATCTCCCGCAGAAAGGAGATTGGACACGCATCCTTCCATGGCTCCTGTTCCGCTGGAGGTAAAAATAAGGACTTCCTGTTTAGTTTGAAAAAGATATTTTAAATTATCCCTGACTTCCTGAAGGATAGGCACATACTCCGGAGCCCTGTGATGGATGACAGGGAGAGCCATATCGGCTAAAGCGCGTTCGGGAACTGGAGTGGGACCCGGCGCAAGTAAATATTTTTTCTTCATTTCGTCCTTTTAATAATAATTAATTATAAATTTAGTAAATAAAATGGCTTTGATTTAAGTATAAGTACTAGAAGAATATCAGGCAGGCAACAGCGCGTATGTGATTTCCTGTTTACCTAAATATATTCCTTTAATAATTAACCAGATTTGGTTAAAATTGTCAAGAATTTCTTAGAATTTGACATTTATACTCTAATGGAATTATAATCTTAAACTAAATTCGCAATTTTTCCGAATTTTAATAGTAAAGGTTTAATTATTATAATTAATAATTAAGAAAAAACGGCTTTAGGGAGAGGCTTTATAATGAACACAATAAAGAGCAAGGTCCTTTATGTTTCCGGATTTTTTGCCTTTATCCTTCCTCTGGTTTTATTGCCGCAAAATGCCAGCGCGACAAATTCTTCCGTAAACAAGATCGTCCAGATAAAACTAAAAACAAACCAGGGACCTGTTGGTTCCAAAAAATCAGGCCAGGTAAATGATCCGGCAGTTAGCCAGGTTCGGGGTAGTTCGATTGCGCAACCAACCGCGGTTACCAGTAAAGTCCTTTCAAACTCTGGGCTTATCGCTAAAAAGGGTGATTTCAAGACATATCAAGACAACATGAATCATATATTTCCTATGATCCTAAACAGGGAAATAGTCCATTATATCCACTATTACCAGACTGCCGGCAGGAAATTTTTTACTTACGCCCTCGAAAGATCGGAGATGTATATACCTATGATAAAAAAGATCTTCGGAAGGCTTGGCCTTCCGAATGACCTTGCTTATCTTGCCATGGTTGAAAGCGGATTCTCCCCCACGGCATATTCTTACGCGGGGGCAAGCGGAATGTGGCAGTTCATCCCATCGACTGGACGACTTTTTGGCCTAACAATTAACTGGTGGGTGGACGAAAGAAGAAACCCCGTCGAATCGACTTATGCGGCAGGAAAATATTTAAAAGATTTATTTAACAGGTTCGGTTCATGGTATCTTGCCGCAGCCGCTTACAATTCCGGTGAATTAACAATAGAAAGGGCTTTATCGGTTTATCCCGGCGCGGGCTTCTGGACTATTTCCAGTCACCCCTATCTTTTGCCCGTCCAGACACGCAGATACGTTCCAAAAATAATAGCTGCGGCTATCATCGCAAAAGACCCGGCCAATTTTGGTTTTAACGATATAAAATACAAAAAGCCCATAAAATTTAAACAGGTAAGGATACCTTTCTCGGCAAGCCTCTACGACCTTGCGAAATGTGCTGGAATTTCGGAATACAGGCTAAGGAAGATGAACCCCCAGTGCCTGAGGGACGCGACGCCTCCAAATGACCCTAATTTCTTGCTAAATATTCCTTCAAACAGATACAGGGCATTTATGGAAAATCTCAAATATGTCCACCAATATATACCCTCCGGATACTATTCATATAATTATTATATAAGACGCGGGGACACCCTGGGTTCTGTAGCTTACAGGCACGGGGTCCCTCTTTGGAAATTAGAAAGGCTCAACGGGCTTGCGGGCAGTTCAATTTTAAGAATCGGAGAAAGGATCGTCATTCCCGGAAGCCGTGCATCTTACAATCATTACAGCTCAAATTACGTAATCGTTAGACCCGGAATGTCTCTGTGGCAAGTATCCCGCACTTACGGCTTGTCATTAAGCAGGCTGAGGGCTATAAATCATATCTATGGAAACGATATACATCCCGGTGAAAAATTATTTATAAAGAATGCGGAACAACCTCAAAGATTATATTATTACAGGGTTAAGTCGGGAGATTCGCTCTATCAAATCGCATCGAGGTTTCATAAGAATGTAAGGACGATAATGGCATATAACCGCATAAAAAATCCTAATGAAATATTCCCCGGCGAATTGATTAAGATAAGCCGGTAACAAAAAAAACAAAAAGGTGTCCGATTTATTTTACCTTTTCCCCCCTTTTTTCCTTTTCCTTTTTTAATTATGGACAAAAATAAAATACTGATTGTAGATGATGAAGAAAGTATTGTTTTCGTCCTTACGAAGCTCCTTGAGGATGAGTTTCTGATCGATACCGCGGCTGACGGGGAGACTGCCATAAATTATATACAAAAGAACAACTATTTTGCTATATTCCTTGATATCCGTATACCCAAAATAAACGGTATGGAGGTTTTATCGCTTACAAGGAAACTTTCCATAAAACCTAACGTCATAATCATGACCGCCCAGAATACGATGATAAACGCAATAGATGCAATGAAAAAAGGGGCATACGATTATATAACAAAACCCTTCGAGCTCGATGAAATCCTGGGAATAATCAACAAGATAAAAAAAGATGAAACCCCGAAAGCGGGGAGCAAAGAAAAAAACGAAGATTATTTTGATACACTCATCGTGGGGAAATCAAAAGCCATGCAGGATATATTCAAGACAATAGGCAGGCTGTCCCATAACAATCTTACCGTATTAATTCTCGGCGAATCTGGAACCGGAAAGGAATTAGTAGCAAGGGCAATTCATCTTAACAGTATAAGGGCCGAAAAACCTTTTGTTGTGGTAAACACACCCTCGGTACCGTCCGAACTTCTCGAATCCGAACTTTTCGGACATGAAAAAGGATCGTTCACCGGGGCCAATGAAAGGAGGGACGGAAAATTTGTCCAGGCAAACGGCGGGACAATTTTCCTTGACGAGATTGGCGATATGCCTTTAAAGCTTCAGTCAAAGCTGCTTAGAACAATACAAGAAAAAGAGGTCGAAAGAATAGGCTCGGATAAACCTATAAAAATCGACGTCAGAATAATTGCCGCTACAAATAAGAATTTAAAGGCAATGGTTAAGGATGCTAAATTCAGGGAAGATTTATATTACAGATTAAACGTAATAGAAATAAATATGCCTCCTTTAAGAGAAAGAAAAAGCGATATTTATATACTTGTGGCCTTCTTCATTAAAAAGCTTTCAAAGGAAATGGGTATTCCCGAAAAACAAGTGGACAGCAAGGCTATATCATTCCTTCATTCCTATAATTTTCCGGGGAACATAAGGGAGCTCGAGAACGCGGTCAGGAGGGCGATGGTTATGTCCTCTTCATCTGTCCTGATGCCTGAAGATTTCGAGGAAATAATAAATACAGGGAAGAGCGTTGCGGTGGAATCAGAGGCTCAAAAACCCCAGGACAGGGTTGTTAAAGAGATTGATTCTTTTGAAGGGATCATAAGAGGTAAAATTAAATCCTACCTGGAAAAGACCAAAGACTCCTCATTAAATGATGTGTATAAAACAATCATCGGCACGACCGAAAAAACCGTTATAGAAGAAATACTTAATATCTGCAAGTACAATCAGATAAAAGCCTCAAAGTTGCTGGGAATAAACAGGAACACGCTTAGAAAAAAAATAAACGAATATCAAATAAAATTAAAGCCTCAATAAATTTAAAAGATTATTTATTCTCATCTATTTCATAAGGATTAATATGTATCATGACATCGTTTATGTACGGATTTGATTCAAAAAGGTCATATTTGACATTTTCAGCTATGTCATGCGACATTTTCACCGTCAAGAAGGGATTTACTTCTATTTCGACATCTATGTAAAAATAAGGGCCCGATTTTCTTATCTTTATGCTGGTTATCTTTTCAACCCCTTTTATTCCGTTTATAACCTTTTTAATTTTGTCTATCACAAAGGGGGGAGGGCTTTCATCCATCAGATTGCCAATGGATTCCTTTATCAGTCTTATTCCGAGTCTGAAAATAAAAATCGAAACCACAATTCCTGCTATAGGATCCATATACTGGTATCCTTCAATAGCGAATCCAATACCTATTAAAACCGCAAGAGAGGCGAAAACATCGCTTCTATGATCATAAGCGGTTGCTATAAGGCCGGTTGATTTTAATAATTTCCCCCACCTGAAGGTCCATTTGTAGAGAATCTCTTTGGTAATTATAGTGATAAACGCAACTACTAGAGTATAAATGGAAGGCGTTTCAAAAGAATGGTAATAAAGTTTTAAAGAAGAGCCTGTTACGATAGAAAACCCTAAAAGGAAAATAAAGAGGGCGACTATAAATGTCGCTATCATCTCTGCCTTGGCATGGCCGTAAGGGTGCTCCTTATCTTCCGGCTTCCTGGATATTTTAAAAGATATATATACCACAATCCCCGCAAATATATCGGAGAGGGAATTGAATCCGTCCGCGATCAGGGCTGTAGAATTGCCAGTAATTCCTACATAGAACTTTATAATGGTTAAAACCAGGTTTATGAAAATCCCTACGTAGGATATCAATCTGAGCTTATCAAATATGTCTCCTTTTTTAACCGTCACTCTCATTTTTAATCGCCTGCTCCAGAGCATCGGGATATATCCTGTGCTCAACCCTGTGAATTCTCTCTTCAAGGGATTCAACACTGTCTTTTTCCTCTATCCTTACCCTTTCCTGTAAAATAACAGGGCCTGAATCAACCTCGGGGGTAACAAAATGCACTGTAACCCCCGTATATTTCTCCCCGTTCTCAAAGGCCTTTATTATGGCATCTTTTCCCTTAAATTTTGGAAGTAGCGAGGGGTGTATGTTTATTATCCTTCGTGGATATTTAAGGACAAAATCTTCCGAAAGAACTTTCATGAATCCTGCAAGGATTATAAAATCCACTCTGTAATCCGCTATTATTCTACTTAATTTTTCTTCAAAACCTTCCCTTTCGGATATATTCTTAAAAGGAATGACAAAAATGGGCATGGCCGGTGCGAGCTCTTTCACCTTGCCTATAACAGGGGCCGATCCGATATTTGATATTACGGCAGATATTTTGACACGGTGATTGCCTTTTTTATTGATCATGAAATGATTTATTAGATTTACCGCGTTTGAGCCGTTTCCGGAGGCGAGAATAATACAATTTCTGTCTTTTCGTTTCAAGGAATTTATTTATATAAGGATAAATTAAATAGGACTTTGATTTTATTGTGATATTATAACATTTTTGCGCGAACCTTTCGAGGATTGGATTTTCCCTATTTCATAGGATTTGAAATAAAAAGAGCCGGAGCGTCTTGTTTCGTTTATAAAAGATACTATATCTCCCGCGGTCGCGCCATCAACTACCAGAACAAAGCCAATTCCGGCGTTGAAAACTTGGAAAAACTCATTTTCCGATACCTTGCCGTTTTTTTTCAGAATATCAAAGATCTCAGGGATATTCCATGAATTTTTTTCGATATAAGCCGTTGTTCCTTCAGGAAGTATCCTTTCGATGTTGCCCCCTAATCCTCCTCCTGTTATATGAGCTATACCTTTTATTTTAAATTTTTCCTTAAGAATATTCACAAGATTTGAGTAAATAATAGTGGGTTCCAGTAAAATATCGGCAACTGTTTTTTTCTCGGACGTGATAATACTCCCTATATTAAGGCCCATCATGTCAAAAATTATTTTCCTGGCAAGGGAATAGCCGTTCGAATGCAGACCGCTCGAGGATATGCCTACTATCCTGTCACCATCTTTAATATCCCTTCCGTCAATGATTTCATCTTTCTCCACTATTCCAACGGCGAATCCCGCAAGATCATATTCTCCCTTCTTGTAAAAAGAAGGCATCTCGGCCATCTCTCCGCCGAGAAGGGCGCATCCGGAAATCTTGCAGCCCTCAACGATGCCGGAAATAATTTCTTTTATGACTAATGGGTCGAGGTTGGAAGTTGCTACGTAATCAAGGAAAAAAAGAGGTTTAGAGCCAAGGCAGGCTATATCGTTGACGCTCATCGCGACAAGGTCGATTCCTATCGTGCCATGCCTTCCAGCAAGGAAAGCAACCTTAAGCTTGGTCCCGACGCCGTCGGTCCCTGAAACCAGGACCGGTTTTTTATAATTACTGAAACCCTCGAGGGAAAATAGAGAGCCAAAGAGCCCGAAGTTGTCAATTGCTCCATCCGTAAACGTGCTTCTCACCATGGAGGAAATTTCTTCAACGGCCCTTTTTCCCGCTTCGATGTCCACCCCCGCTTTTTTATAATCCATAGGGTTATAATTTTATCTTTTTTTGAGGTAAGTGTAAAGCAAGAGGTGGGGGGGTGTGAGCTTGAAAAGGAAATTTAATATGATATATATAATTTATACAATAAAAAAATATAAATTATTGCAATTTGGTGGAGGTGGAGTTATGAAAAAAGTTGTAAAATTTAACCCGTTCTATCCTGTAAGGCGGGATTTTGAAAAGGATTTTTTTGATTTTTTTAACCCTTCCATAAGAAACAAGGCCGGATACATCGAACCGGCGGTAGATGTCGTTGAAAAAGATGAAAACATTATAGTTAAAGCCCAGGTTCCCGGTATACCTAAGGAAAATATAACGGTTGAGGTAAAAGGCGACCAGCTTGTGATAAAGGGCGAACATAAGCAGGAAAAAGAGGAAAAGAAAGAGAATTTTTACCGTCAGGAGATTCAGTACGGCTCTTTTTATAGAATTATAGACCTGCCCTCAGAGGTCGAAAAAACGCATGCCGAGGCTACAATGAAAGACGGCGTCCTGGAAATAAAACTTAAAAAAAACAAGGAATCCTCGCCAAGAAAAATAACTATAAAATAAAAAGGCTTACAAAAGCCCCTCAACAAAAATTTCCGGAGAAAAATCGGAAATATTTTCAGGCTTTTCGCCCGTACCTATAAATCTTACCGGCAAGCCCAGCTTGTGTATCACGTCTATGGCAATCCCGCCACGGGCAGAGCCGTCCATTTTAGTAATAATTACGCCAGTAATATCAACAAGTTCTCTAAATTGTGCCGCCTGGGTAATGGAATTCTGGCCAAGGCTTGCATCTATTATTATAAAAGTCTCATCGGGGGGAGTGCTATTAGCTTTCATTATTACCCTTTTTATCTTGGCCAGTTCCTCCATCAAATGTTTTTTATTATGCAGCCTGCCCGCCGTATCGATTATGAGCAGGTCGAAATCCTTTTCTTTTAATTTCTGGACGGCGTCATGGGCGACTGAGGCGGGATCCTGGTTTTCTTTCCCGGATACCACCTCGATACCGGTCCTTTCCCCCCATATTGCCAGTTGCTCCTGAGCGGCAGCCCTGAAGGTATCACAAGCGCCCACTATTACCTTTTTCCCTTTGTTTTTATAAAAATTTCCGAGTTTGGCGACAGTGGTTGTTTTCCCTACCCCGTTAACTCCCACAATAAGGATAATACCCTTTTTATCGTCGATATTGAGGGGTGGAAACTCTTTCGATATCATTTTCTTTATTTCTCTCTTTAAAAACCCTTTAAATTCACCAGAGGTTATACTGCCTGCACCGGGTATATCTTTCTTCACGCTGTTAATTATATCGGAGGCGGTTTGAAAGGAAATATCGGATAGAACCAGGGCCTCTTCAAGCTTTTCCATATAATCAGGAGGAAGGCCGCCCCCCGTGAAAATGGAACCGATCTTCTGGGCCAATGACTCCTTTGTTTTCTTGAGGCTTTCGGTTAAATTCTTAAACTTGTCAAATATATTCATTATTATAAAGTTATATTTTCTTAATTAATTCGGCACTTTCTAATTATTGCCCGGCGGGTTATTACCCGCCGCTCGGTTTAGCTTTTGCTGAACTCGCCTTCCGCCGTGCGGAAGGGCAATGTATTGCCCGGCGGGTTATTACCCGCCGCTCGGTTTAGCTTTTGCTGAACTCGCCTTCCGCCGTGCGGAAGGGCAATGTATTGCCCGGCGGGTTATTACCCGCCGCTCGGTTTAGCTTTTGCTGAACT
>JAKAPT010000066.1 GCA_021806885.1 bacterium
GGTTTGCCGTTTACCTTGATGGTTTGCCCGTTTTTCTTATGAAGAACCACGGTGGAATACTGGAACGGCTGGAAATCGTAATTGGTGATGTTTTGCATGCCCCCTTTTATAACGCCGTCGTTGAAGGCTGTAAGAGGGAGGCCTAAAGCGTCCCACATATATGAAGAGGTAAGAGTAAGAGGAACGTTAGGCACGGCCGGAATCATGGAATCCGTAAAGACTATATTTCCGCCATGACTTCCCCAGTAATCCAGGTAACCTCCGGAAAGGTGCTTTCCGGAAGGGCCGCTGTCTATCGGCACCTGGAGGTCCTTGCCGACGTAAAGCCTCTCGGACCTGGTCCAGTTTTTGGGAATTGTTCCGTTAAGGTCCTTGTAGATAAAAAGATGGTCCCATACGTAGTTGGCATAGTCGTTCCCGGATGCCCCCGGCGCGTCGCCCTTAACGTGCTTCCAGACGCTCCAGAAAGCCATCTTGTTGCCCTCGCTGTAGCTGTTGTTCCGCACGTAATACTGAAGCTTTACGCCGTTCTTCGGGGACAACATCTTGGGTTTTAAGCCGTTCTCTCCCGTTCTGAAGGCCTGCGCCTGGATGCTGTTATAAGGGGGGATGACGCAGCAATAGGACATGTCGAACCCGACGCAGTGCATCCCAAGCTCGTAGTTGATCATGATTTCGTAAGGATGCAAAGGCTCATACGCGGTAATCATCTTGCCGCGGGGGCCGGGTATACCGACGGGTTTTAGTTTTGACAGGCTGAAAGGCGGACTTGTTTTGTAGCTGTATGCCTTGTGGATCCCAAAAGTAGGCATCACAAAGAGGGCTGTAAGGATCAGCACCAAGGCATAAAAAAGATAAGGCGTATTACCATTTTGTTTCATGTTCTCCTCCACTTTTAAATGCTGTTTATTTGAAGTACCTCTCAAAAAAATAATAATACCTAAAAAAAATAAAAACAAGTCCATAGATTTAGTTAGCAAGTTATATGCCATTAAATATGACAATAAATTCCTGCACTCAAATAATCTAAGTACCTAAAATATAAAGAAAATCATTTGATTTTTTCTTGCAATGAAATATTGAATTCCCATCGGTATTTATTTTTTTTGCCAATTTGTCAACTTTTTTGCCAATTTGTCAATTTATTAAGGCTTTTATTTACTTTTTTTAAAAAATATATTAATATATATAACCGTTTTTTTTATGATATTTGTAATTGCAAAAATATAATAACTTTAACCGGAGGAAAATCGATTCATGGGATTAAATCTCACAAACAAGATTTTGAAAGCGCATCTCGTTAAAGGGGAACTTAAACCGGGTGAGGAGATAGCCATTAAGATCGACAGGACTCTTACCCAGGACGCCACCGGGACAATGGCCTACCTGCAGTTCGAGGCCATCGGCGTTCCGCGCGTTAAAACCGATCTGTCTGTCAGTTACGTTGACCATAACACCCTTCAAACGGGGTTTGAGAATGCCGATGACCATAAGTTTTTGCAGACGGTCGCGGCCAAATATGGAATTTTTTATTCAAGGGCGGGAAACGGAATATGCCACCAGGTCAACCTCGAAAGGTTCGGCGTTCCCGGAAAAACGCTCTTAGGCTCCGACAGCCATACTCCGACGGCTGGAGGAGTGGGAATGATAGCCATAGGCGCGGGCGGTCTCGACGTAGCCGTGGCGATGGGGGGAGGCGCTTTTTACCTTTCGGCCCCAAAGGTTGTTCTGGTCAGGCTTTCCGGTAAGCTTAAGGACTGGGTGTCCGCGAAAGACGTAATACTCGAACTCTTAAAGAGACTCACCGTAAAAGGCGGCGTTGGAAAGATTTTTGAATACGGCGGGGAGGGAGTAAAAACCCTTACTGTCCCGGAAAGAGCGGTTATAACCAATATGGGGGCGGAGCTTGGAGCCACCACCTCTATTTTTCCAAGCGACGAAAAAACCCTTGAATTCCTTAAAGCCGAGGGTAGGGCGGATGAATACCTCCCGCTTGAGGCGGATAAAGACGCTGCCTACGATGAAATAATAGATGTTGACCTCTCTTCCCTTGAACCCCTCGCGGCCAAACCGCACATGCCCGATAACGTGGACAGGGTGAGCGAACTTAAGGGTATCAAGGTTGACCAGGTAGCGATAGGAAGCTGCACAAATTCTTCATATGTTGACCTTATGACCGTGGCCTCGGTTTTAAAGGGGAAGAAAGTCCACCCGGACGTAAGCCTTGTAATATCCCCCGGCTCAAGACAGGTTTACGAGATGATAGCCAAAAACGGCGCCCTCGCGGACCTTATAGCATCCGGGGCAAGGATACTTGAATCCACCTGCGGCCCGTGCATAGGCATGGGGCAGGCGCCCAGGTCCGGGGCGGTTTCTTTAAGGACATTCAACCGTAATTTCGAGGGGAGAAGCGGCACAAAGAACGCGCAAATATATCTTGTTTCCGTCCAGACCGCTGCCGCGTCCGCCCTGACGGGCGTTATTACCGACCCGCGGACCCTCGGCAAGGCGCCGGGCATAAAAATGCCCGAAAAGTTCGATGTAGACGATTCGATGATTCTTCCCCCGTCCACTAATCCGGCAGAGGTTGAAGTATACAGGGGTCCGAATATAAAACCTCTTCCAATACAAAGCGCTCTTGCCGCGACTGTTTCAGGCAAGGTCCTCCTTACGGTCGGAGACAACATCACGACGGACCACATAATGCCCGCGGGCTCAAAAATACTGCCGCTGCGCTCAAATATTCCGGCAATATCAAAATACGTGTTTGAATCGGTTGACCCCGGTTTTGCCGAAAGGGCATTAAATGAGAAAGGCGGGTTCGTTATAGGCGGGGAGAACTATGGACAGGGCTCCAGCAGGGAACATGCCGCCCTCGCGCCGATGTATCTGGGTGTTAAATCCGTAATCGCCAAATCCTTCGCCAGGATACATTTCGCGAATCTTATTAATTTTGGCATCCTGCCCCTCGAATTTGAAAATCCTTCGGATTACGAAAAGATAGCCCAGGGGGACGAACTGTTTGCGCCGGCAATTCTTAGCGAGCTTGAAAGCCGCAAGCCGGTGACCTTTGTGAACAAATCTAAAAATAATGAGGAATATAAATTTAAATATAACCTGACGGACAGGCAGATTAAGATTATTAAAGAAGGCGGCTTGTTAAACGAAACCAAAAACGCTGGTTAATCCTTGACCAATGCTTTCATCAGAGTTTAACAAAAATATTCAAAAGGTCCTTGTATCCTACAAGAAAAACGCCGGGGAGGCATACGAAACCGCCAACCTTATCCCCGGCTTGTTAAAGAAATACGGCGTGGAGTCGGTAGTTCGTCCAAGCATGGATATAACCCGTGCCGATACCGACGGCGTCGGGCTTGTTATCGTTTGCGGCGGGGATGGGACGCTTCTTATAACCTTTGGAATGATTTTTCCCCTCGAGGTTCCAATAATTGGCCTGAATTTCGGGAAACTCGGCTTCCTTGTCGATATCCCGGACTATTCAAAAGAAGAAGTGATTAACGCGTTTTTTGACGGATCCCTGGATTTCACATCCAGGATGGCCCTCGATATTTATATTAACCGTAAAGGGGAAACGATATCAAAATTCGTAGCCCTCAACGAGGCGACGATAGCAAGGGAAAAAAGCATACGCGCCCGCGTTATAGACCTTACGGTGTATGTCGATGAAATGTGGCTCAACGACTTCAGGGCGGACGGGCTTATAGTATCAACCCCCACCGGCTCTACCGCTTACTCGCTTTCCGCCGGCGGGCCCATTGTACAGCCGGATATTGAATCCTTCATTCTCACCCCGATTTGCCCGCACACCCTTACAAACCGGCCTGTTATATTAAATCCCTGCGAACTTAGGATAAAGATCGCTCCCCAGGAACGCGATATTTTTATGTCGGCTGACGGAAGGGAGGGCGTGGCGCTTATGGACTTTGATGAAATCATCATCAAAAAACATCCTTCCAAGGTTTACCTTGCCGCCTCCTTCAGCCTCAACTACTGGGACATACTAAGATCCAAGCTTAAGTGGTAACGGACTCAATGTATGTTAAAGAAAATTAACATAAGAAATTTTGCCACGATAGAAAACCTTGAAGTGGACTTTTCTGACAACCTGAATATATTGAGCGGGGAAACCGGGGCAGGGAAAAGCATAATAATAGAATCCATTAATTTTCTTTTTGGAAGAAACAAAGGTATGGACATTTTAAGAACCGGGGAAAGCGCCGGATATGTTTCCGCCCTGTTTGAACAGGGAGGCGATGATACAGATTCGGATATCCGTTCCTTCTTCGAAGAAACGGGAATAAATTACGAACCCGGCGATGACATAACGATAAAAAGAGACGTTTCTTCCTCGGGGAAAAGCAGGTATTTTATAAATAGCGAACCCGCGAATAAAAACCTGGCCTTGAGAATTGGCGGCAGCCTCGTGAGCATATTCGGCCAAAACGATAAAATGTTTTTGATTTCTCCGGAGAGCCAGCTTGCTTTCCTGGACAAATTTGCGGGAAACGGGGACCTGCTTTCAGAGGTAAAAGATATTTATCATAAAATAAAAGTCCTGAAATCAGAAGAAGAATCCCTTGAAAAAAAAATCAAGGATTCCTCAAGGATAAAGACCCTAAATTCATATCTTATCGACGATTTCGAAAGCCTGGGCCTAAGATCGGATGAAGAAGAAAAAACCTTAAAGGAAGAGCTCGAGCGGCTTACCAATTATAACGTCATAAAAGATTATATTTTTTCTTCCATAGATTTAATCGAAAACGACGAATCGGGCATTTTGAAAAGTATTAACGCGCTTATATCGAATTTAAGCAGGCTTTCTGTCTCCCTTTCAAGTTTTTCCAAAAAAGAGGAACTTGGAAATGCCGAAAACGCAAGGATTTTAATCGAAGACCTTCTAATGCTCCTGAATAAATTTTCCCGCCTCCAATTTGACGAGGCGCGTCTTGAAGAACTAAGGTCGAAAATTGACAGGATAATAAGAATAGAAAACAAATACGGCGTTTCTACGATTTCTGACCTGATGGGTCTTTACGAGAGGGCCAAAAACGAATGCGCTGGCGAAGAGGAGCTGGAATCAAGGCTTCGGGATATCAGGAGGCGAATTGCGGACCACGCGGCCGGGTACAAAATCATTGCTTCGAGGCTGCATGAAAAAAGAATGCACATAGCTCCCGTGCTGGAGAAAAAAATAGAATCGGAGGCCTCATCCCTTAAAATAAAACCGGTTTTCCGGGTGGATCTTAAACACCGCGATTTTGAAAACGGTTTTTTTGAGACGGGGCAGGACACCTGCGTATTCATGTTTTCCGCAAACCCGGGTGAAGACCCAAGGCCTCTTTCCTTTGTCGCCTCCGGGGGAGAACTCTCAAGGCTTAGCCTTTGCATGCTAAAGGTTGTAAACGATGCCCCGGGAGCGGGAAAGTCTTCAGGCATATCTTATATTTTCGACGAAATAGACGCGGGAATAGGCGGGGAAGTGGCGAACTATGTTGGAAGGGCTTTAAAAGGCCTTTCCGCGAATAACCAGGTTATTCTCATAACCCACCTTGCCCAGGTGGCATCGTTCGCGGATACTCATTTTTTTGTTTTTAAGGAAGTCAGGGACGCTAAGACATATACGAGAATAAAAGAATTGAACGGGGAGGAGAGGGTCCGCGAGATTGCCAGAATGCTTTCCGGGGATTCGAGGACGAACGCTTCGCTCGCGCACGCGAGGGAGATCCTCAAAGAAAGGGGGGTAGATGCGTAAGGCAACCCAGATTCACCGCAGCTCGAGTTTTAAAATCAGCATGGAGGAGGGCAGGAAAAAGAACCGGGAAATCGGAATATTAATAAGAAAGGCTCTGATGAGCGACGTGAGGTACCTTTATAACCTTTATTCCGAATATTCAAAAATAGGGGAGATGCTCCCGCGCTCGATGAGCGACATTTACGAACATCTAAGGGATTTTTATATTGCCGAGGCGCAGGGAGTCGGAGAAAAAGGCGCCGGGGAGATTATCGGGGCTTGCGCGCTTAACATAGTCTGGGAAAATCTTGCCGAAGTAAGGTCTCTCGCGGTAAAAAAGCCTTATACCAGGAGGTTTGTCGGTACGGCTCTTATCAATAGATGTATTGAAGAGGCAAAATTCTTTAAAATAAACCGCCTGTTCGCCCTTACCTATAAGCCTGAATTCTTTCAAAAACTCGGTTTCGAAATTATAGACAAGGCCGATCTCCCGCATAAGATTTGGAGCGATTGCATAAACTGCGTTAAATTTCCGGATTGCGATGAAACAGCGGTGATGCTCGCAATATAAATTGCGATTTTGGCACGTGGTATGAACATACTTACCACCCTGTCTCGATTTTAACATATCTATTACCCCGTATAAATAATTTAAGCGGCCAAGCCACTCAACCCCGGTACCCAGCACCCTTAAAACATCTTCCA
>JAKAPT010000067.1 GCA_021806885.1 bacterium
CGATCTTCCGTCAGGCGGTAACCGTCGTGGAACACGCTTTTTATGCCAAGCCTGTTCAGGAGGCCGTCTATTTCCTTCCCGCCGCCGTGGACTATTATTATATTTATTCCTATAAGCTTCAAAAGAACGATATCCCTTATGAAGCTCTCCCTCAGCCCCGCGTCGGAGGCTATCGAGCCCCCAAATTTTACGACAAATGTCTTTGAAGCGAACTTCTGGATATAAGGCAGCGCCTCAAGCAAAATCTTTGCTTTTTCGATATATTTTTCCATTAAATTTATTTAATTAAAGAATGTACCTCGAGAGGTCCTCGTCTTTTATTATGTCCTTAAGCTTGGAGTCCACGTATTCCTTGTTTATTACAATTTTTACCTTCGACTTATAAGGCGCCTCGAAGGAAACCTCCTCCATCACCCTTTCGAGGATTGTGTGAAGCCTCCTCGCGCCTATATTTTCCGTTTTAAGATTAACCTCTTCCGCTATCCCGGCAATGCGTTCTATGCCGTCTTCTTCGAATTTGACCTCCACGTTTTCGGTCTTAAGGAGCTCGAAATACTGCTTTATCAATGCCCCCTGGGGTTCCTTCAGTATCCTCACGAAATCCCCTTTGGAAAGGGAATCCATCTCCACCCTTATGGGGAACCTTCCCTGGAGCTCGGGAATTAAGTCCGAAGGCTTGGATACGTGAAAAGCCCCCGCCGCTATGAAAAGGATATGGTCCGTTTTGACGACCCCGTATTTAGTCATAACGTTTGAACCTTCGATAATAGGGAGCATATCCCTCTGGACGCCCTCCCTCGAAACATCGGGACCGTAAGATTTTTCCCTTGACGCTATCTTGTCTATCTCGTCTATAAAAATAAGTCCCGAATTTTCAACCTTCAGAACGGCGTTTTTCATGACCTTATCGTTATCGATTAGCCTTTCGCTTTCTTCCCTGATAAGGATATCAAAGGCTTCGGGAACCTTTATTTTTTCAATCTTTTTTTGCTTCGGGAATAAATTCGAAAATATATCCCTGAAATCCTGCCCCATCTCTTCGACCCCCGACTGAGAAAATATTTCTATGACGGGCACGGGGCCTTTGGCCGGAGACTTTACCTCCATCTCGACGAATCTTTCGTCAAGCTTTCCCTCCCTGAACATCGTCCTGAATTTCTCCCTCGTATTAAAATACGTGCTCTTTTCTTCTGCCTGGGGAGGCTCTCCCTCTTTCTTCGGCACCCGCGGAGGCGGCGGGACGAGCAGGTCGAGGAGAAGCTCTTCGGCATTCTGCTCCGCTTTTTCCATAACCTGGTCGCTTTCTTTTGTCTTTTCGTTTAAAAAGGCAGTTTCGACCAGGTCCCTTATCATGGACTCGACGTCCCTTCCCATATACCCGACCTCGGTGAATTTTGAGGCTTCGACCTTAACGAAGGGCGAGTCGGACAATTTCGCGATGCGCCTTGCTATCTCCGTTTTACCCACGCCTGTGGGCCCTATCAAAAGAATATTTTTAGGGACGATGTCCTCCCTTATCTCCTCGGGCACATTGTTGCGCCTGAACCTCGTCCTTAACGCTACGGCAACGGACCTTTTGGCCCTGTCCTGCCCTATTACATACCTGTCCAGCTCCTCAACTATTTTTTTCGGTGTAAGAAAATTTATCTTTTTTGCCATTGTTCGCTTATATCTCCTCAATAATTATATTATCGTTCGTGTATATGCAGATTCGCGCCGCCGTTTTCATGGAATACTGCGCTATTTCCTTCGCGCTCAAACCGGTCTTTTCGATAAGCCCCAGGGCGCACGCAAGGGCGTATGGGGCGCCGGAACCTATCGCCATGACGTCTTCGTCCGGCTCTATCACGTCGCCCGCACCAGATATTATGAAAGAATCCGTCTTGTCGACTATTATCATCATGGCCTCGAGGCGCCTCAATATCCTGTCCGTCCTCCAGTCCTTTGCCAGCTCGACGCTAGAACGCCTCACGCTGCCGTTAAATTTAGAGAGCTTTTCCTCCATCTTTTCAAAAAGCGTGAAGGCGTCCGCGGTGGCGCCGGCAAAACCGGCTATAACCTTGTCGTTATAAAGCCTTCTTACCTTCCTTGCCCTGTGCTTCATTATGGTGTTCCCGAGCGTAACCTGTCCGTCCCCGGCCACGACCACGCGGCCCTCTTTCCGGACGCTTATTATCGTCGTTCCAATGATTTTTGACAAATCGGAGTTATTATTTTCCATTATGCTATTCTCCTATTACGCAAAAGCCATAAACTTTCGCGTGGACTCGCCTCCCGCTCTGCGGAAGTGCGATATAATTGCCCGGCGCGCTAATGCCCTCCGCCCGGTTTTCCGGAAAGGGGGTGGGCCTTGTTATATACGTCTATAAGCTTCTTCAGGCTTAAATGGGTGTATTTCTCCGTGGTGGAAAGATTAGCGTGTCCGAGCATTTCCTGTATCGACCGGAGGTCCGCCCCGTTTTCAAGAAGATTGGTGGCAAAGGAATGCCTCAGGCTGTGCGGGCTGATATTTTTAAACTGTCCGGTCAAAATCATGGATTCTTTCACCACCCTGTGAACCGTCCTCCTTGTCAGGGGCGCCCCGTCCTTGTTTATAATCAGAAAGCCGTCCTTCGCCTTAACGCCGTTCTCCGAAAGATAGGCAAGCCACTTTTTTATCTTTTCCGCCGTTATTTCAGTGAGGGGAACTATCCTCTGCTTCGAACCCTTTCCCGTAACCCTGACGTAACCCCCCGTAAGTTCCAGATCCTGCGTTCTCACGGAAACAAGCTCGCTTACCCTGAGCCCGCTGCCGTATAAAAATTCCAGGATAAGGTCATTTCTTACAATTGGGAAAATCCCTTTTTCATCCTTGTGCTTTTTCAGGGCGGACGTCCAGTAATTGTTTAAGAGAAAATCCGCTTCTTTCGAGGTCAAGAAAAAGGGGAGTTTTTTCTCTACCTTCGGGAGTTCCAGCAGAAAAGAAGGATTGCGGTTTATTATCCGTTTCTTTTCAAGGAAGCCGAAAAACGCCTTGATGGATTCGACCTTTCTTGAGAGGCTTGTTTTCTTAATTTTCCCGTGAATATTCGCGAGGTATCCCCTTATATCTATCTCCGACACATCGTTCCAGGAGGACATATTCAAATTATCCTTCAGATATGAAGCGAGTTTTTTGATATCTGCCGTATAGGCCAGGGCCGTGTTTTGGGAATAATTTTTTTCGAGCCTTAAGTTTTCCGAAAACTCCTTTATGATCTCATCCATTTTCCGGGACTTTAAATTATCCATCTGGAAAATTTTAATTTAAAAAAAAATTATATCATAAAAACGGTTTTATTGGTTAGATAAACCTTAAGGAAAGGATGAGAGCGCCGAATACGACGCAGTAAAAAGCGAAGGGGAAAAGGGCGTTAATCTCGTATTTATGAAAATATTTCATGAGAACGTAAACGCTAAAATACGCGCATATGCCCGCTACAAGGCCGCTTATCAAGGAAACGGCGTTCAAATGAAATATGTGAAGCTTGAGCATCTTCGGAACCTCTAAAAGGCCTGCGGCGAGTATTATAGGTGTCGCAAGCAGGAATGAAAACCTTGCCGCGTATTCATGCTTAAATCCAAGATACAGCGCCGCCACCATAGTTATGGCGGAACGGGAAATCCCGGGAATCAGCGCGAAAGCCTGGAAGACGCCTATAATAACAGCAGCTGTTATTGTCATGTCGGATATCTTAGCTATGCCCTGCTTCCTCCTTTTTTTCTCCCCCATGTATAATACTATGCCGTTTACGATGAGAAAAGCGGCCGCAATCGAGGTAAAGCCGAAGAGGCGCTTCAGCTTGTGAACGAACAAAAGCCCTACGAGGCCGGCCGGAATAGTCGCTAGCGCAAGAAGGTAGAGCGTTTTTGAGTCCTCGTTTATATTAAGGTTTCCGGCCTTTACGCCCAAAAAGAACCCCCTGAAAAGTTTTACCCAGTCCTTGTAAAAATAAACGATAAGGGCAACCGCCGTGCCCAGGTGAAGAACGACCAGAAATGGAAGGAACCCCTCAGCCTGCCTGTTGATATGCCACCCCAAAAGCTCCGGGATTATCACTCCATGGGCAAGACTGGAAACGGGAAAAAGCTCCGTTACTCCCTGAATGACAGCGAGAATCAATGCATGAAAAAGAGAAAGGTGCACCATGACCAATTATTTTATTAAAAAATCCCGCTTAATTCAAGCTAATTTTAGGGCTTTGGGTAGACCTTGATTTATGCGGGGACATCCTGTAATATTTATTTATTGGAGAGTAGTTCGCATTAAATTAATATATTTTTATTTCGGAGGCCCTTACGCATGATAGCCTATTTTGTTATGGAGGCGGCGCTTGAAAGCGATATTCCTACATACAGCGGGGGCCTGGGGATCCTCGCTGGAGACACCATTCAGAGCTTCGCTGACCTGGAAGTCCCGGCGTTATGCGTAACGTTATTATGGAAAAACGGCTTTACCGACCAGAAAATTTCCCCCGACGGAGTCCAGCTCGACTCCTCCCAGGAGTGGGATATAAATAAATACATGAAGCCGGTCGGAACGACGGTTAAAATCCCCTTAGGAGAGAAGGATATCGCCCTGACGGCGTATAAGTACCCGGTAAAATCCCTGAAAGGAAACCATGAAATAGACGTTTTCCTGCTTACGCCTGATTTGCCGGAAAATGACGTCGAAACAAGGAGGCTGTGCGACAGGCTCTATATCGAAGGGGGAACCACGAGGCTAAAACAGGAGATAATCCTTGGAATCGGCGGATACGAGTTGCTGAAGGCCCTTAATTTCAAACCCTTTTTATATCATGTAAACGAGTGCCACTCCGCCTTTCTTATAGGGGGGCTCATGAAAGACCTGAAGGAACTCTCAAGGGTGAGGGCAAGGGTCGTTTTCACGACCCATACGCCTATCCCTTCCGCTTTCGACAGGTTCGAGATGAAGGACGTGGACGCCTTGATCAACAGATATTGCGACAGCGACCTTCTATACAACATATACAGGGAAAAGCTCTCGGAAACCGCCGAACTCAACCTTTCCTGGCTCGCGATAAAAAACGCGAAGAACGTGGTCGCGGTATCGAGAAAACACAAGTATGTCTCCGAAGCTATTTTCCCCGGGTACAGGCTGAAATACGTAACTAACGGGGTCCACCACGTTAAATGGGCTTCCCCTCACCACAGGGAATTATATTCGAAATATATAAACGGATGGGAAGAGGACGCGGACCTGCTAAGGGAGGCCGTATCCATACCCGATAACGAGTTTTCAAAAGCCCATATGCTTGCGAAAGAATCATTGATTGACATGGTAAACTCCGAAACGGGCGCCTCGTTTCTGCCAGAAACTTTCACGATAGGAATGGCTAAAAGGGTAACCCACTACAAGAGAAACAACCTGATACTCTGGCAGCCGGATACGCTAATCAGGGTCGCGGAAAAAAAAGGGGGCATCCAGATTGTATTTGCCGGAAAAGCGCACCCTTCCGACGAGGATGGAAAAAACATGATAAAGGCGATCCATGACAGCGCCGCCTATATCGCGTCAAAAACAAAAGCGGTAAAGGTCGCTTACCTGGAAAATTACAATATCTTTAAGGCTTCAATAATGGCAAGCGGGGCGGATCTCTGGCTTAACAATCCCACAAGGCCGCTTGAGGCGTCGGGAACAAGCGGGATGAAGGCGTCCTTAAACGGCGTTCCTAATTTAAGCGTTCTGGACGGCTGGTGGCTCGAAGCGTGCATCGAGGGCGTAAACGGCTGGGGCATAGGCCCTAAAACGGCATGGACGGACTTAAGTTATTCCAACGACCATGAGGACCTGCACGATATATACGGAAAACTTGAGTTTAACATACTGGATTTATATTACAAACACTTTTCGGAATACCTTAATATCATGAAAATGGCAGTGGCGACCATCCCGACCCATTTCAACACCAACAGGGTCGTCTCCGAATATGTGACCGACCTCTACCTTACGAGTATCGTTACATGCTATCATGAGGCTGAAAGGGGCTGGGTCTGCGAAATATAATATAGAGAATTAATCCCCCTCCTGGGGGTTTATTATGACCTTGAGGGAATCGCCCGCCCTGGCGGTAAGCTCAAATCCCTTTTGAATGTCCTTGAGAGGAAGCCTTGTCGTTATCATCTCCGCCACGTTTATCCTTTTTGACCTGATTAGCTCGAGCGCCATCCTGTGGTCAAGTATGGAACCCGCGTAAGAGCTGACAAGCGTCGCCTCCGTCCTCCAGAATATCTCGTTTACGGTTAAAGGAAGCGTCGCGCCTTCGTCCGCCGCCCCGAAAAATAAAACCGTTCCACCCCTCCTGACGGATTTAAGGCCCTGCAAGGCGGCGCTGATAGCCCCCGTCGATAAAATCACTATATCCGCCAAAAATCCGTCATTTATTTTTTTAACCGCTTCAGGTAAATCTATGTTT
>JAKAPT010000068.1 GCA_021806885.1 bacterium
CCTACAGCGAATTAAAAGAGTTCGACAAGGCGATAGACGATTATACGGCGGCCATAAGGCTCGAACCGAAAGATGCCGGAACCTACTACAACCGCGGAATCGCCTACAGCGAATTAAAAGATTATAATAAGGCGATAGCGGATTACACCAGGGCAATAAATAACGATCCGGAAATTGCCGAGGCGTATTACAACCGTGCTAACGCCTACAGCAAATTAAAAAAATATCGCAAGGTTATAGGGGGCGTGGAAGAGTATCAAAAGGCCATAGAGGATTACACGAGGGTCATAGAGATGGACCCGGAATACGTGAAGGCATATTATTTCCGGGGAAACGCCTATGCCACGCTCGAAGATTTTCAAAAGGCTATAGAGGATTACACGAGGGTCATAGAGATGGACCCGGAATACGTGAAGGCATATTATTTCCGGGGAAACGCCTATGCCGCCCTTGAGGATTATCAAAACGCGGTGGAAGATTACAGCAGGGCTATAAATCTGGAAAAAGCCGGCGGCGAAAAGAAAACCCGGAACCCCTGAATTAGTCCCGCTCCGCCATTTTATTTATTTTATTCTTTTTTGTCGGGCGGCGCCCAAGGGGGGTTTTCTTTGTCGTTTTTCCTGATAAGCTCAACATACTCCGTTTTTCTTAATATCGCGTAAACCACTATTCCTACAAGTCCGAGAAGGATAACGATTAAGAGCCATATTACCTTGTTCGTGTCATTCTTCCACGGCCTTTTTACGATGTCGACGATCGCCCAGATAAGGAAGGCAATAATAAGTACGGCAAACAAGAATCCGAAGAATCCCATTCCAAGTATTCCCATAAAAAGCATGTGAAGAACCTCCCCTTCCTAAAAGATTAAGAAATTATTTGTGTACAGTTGCGCCCGCATTCTTTCGCCTTGTATAGCGCCATGTCGGCCCTGAATAAAAGCGTGTTGAGAGTGTCGTCATCGTTCAGCGATGCCACGCCCAGGCTTATAGTTACAGGCTGACCCACGCAGAAGCGAAAACCGTTTACCTTAAGCCTTATTTTCTCCGCAAGTACCTCGGCCATGGAAAGCGGGGTTTCGGGCGCTATGATCGCAAACTCTTCCCCGCCGTATCTGGCTAAAAAATCCGACTTCCTTATTCCCGCTTTCGTTATATCGGCAATATCTTTAAGCACTATATCGCCCGTCCTGTGGCTGAATATGTCGTTTACATGTTTAAAATGATCGATGTCTATCATTATTAAGGACAAAGGCCTTCCGTGCCTTCTTGCCAGGTCAAAATGGGATTCGAGGTTGGAATCGAATGCCCTTCTGTTTCCAACCTCGGTGAGGGAATCCATGTGGGAAAGCTCCCTGAAAATCTCCTTTTCCATCTCCAGCTTATGCTTTAAGTTTACCATCTCGCTCGTATCCTGGATGTTCGTTATCCTCACAACCTCGCCTTTATACCTGACCGAACCGGCGTTGGCGTAAATCCAGAATTCCTCCCCGTTTTTCTTGACTGCCTTTAACTCTACATACCTTCTGTCATTGACATCGCTTAAACCCTTCTTTACCGAAACCCTGACGTTGTCTTTAAAATCGTCCGCTATCATGTCCACGGCCCCGAGATCTTTAAGTTCTTCCTCCGTATAACCGAGCATTCTCTGGAAGGCCGGGTTCGTGTAAATAAATTTTTCCTTATACATCGCGAGCCCCGATTGCATCTGATCGGCAAGCGTGCGGAAAAGGGTCTCGGATTCGGCAAGTTCATTTCTCAGGACCTCGTTTTCCTTCTCGTCGCTCAGCCTTTTCAGGGAGAGGGAAACCGTATTTTTTATATCCTCGAACAGGTCAATGAAGCCCTCAAAAAAATCAGGCTCGTCGTGGAGGATACAAAAACAACCCACCGGCTTATTGTTTTTAAGCAAGGGGATGCAGACGGACGAAAGAGGATTATTTATATCCCGGCCCATAGCGGCGCCAAAACCTATAACTACCCTGCCCTCTAAAAAGGACGCGGCCTGGGGATCTAAATGGCCGTTATCGGACGAGGTGAGGTCAACGGCTTTTGTTTTGACGTATTCAAGATTCATAATATCGCTGCCGTGATATTCCACGGAAACGAGCTTTGTGTTTCTGCGGTTAGGAATCATGACGAATGCTATCTTAAAACCCGCCCTTTCCACGAGCGCCCGCGTGAGGCTTTTAAAAAGCTCCTCCTCGGAACGGATATTAACGAGCGTCTGGCTTATTTCCTTTATTGAGCTAAATATCTTGTGATATCTCGCTTCGTGCGTTATGTCGTGTATTATCGAAAGAAGGTATTCCTTCCCCCCTATGCCGGCCGGAGAAGAATACACCTGCACGTGTTTAATCTGCCCGCTTTTTAACCTGTGCCTGAAAACAAAGACATTTTGATTTTTATTGATTATTTTTTCGATAATGGAAAGTACTTTTTCTTTCGGAATGGTATTTATCTCGTATATGTATTTCGATTCGAGCTCGGTTTTTTCATAACCGTAAAATCCGGCCGCGGCCTCGTTTGCCTTGAATATTTTTCCGGTCCTGTCAATAATGAACATCGGCGCCGAGTGGCGCTCAAAGACGGTTTGATAAAACCCCTCCTGAAATACCGGTTTTTCAACTTCCAATGTTGTTCCCCCTTATCGACACAACATTCACCCGGGAGCGGCTACCTTGGCTCTTTTAGTTTTTTGATGGTTTCTTTTAAAAATACGGGCAAATCCGAAGGCTGCCGCGAGGTGACGAGGTTTCCGTCGACCACGACCTCTTTATCTTCATAAATCGCTCCGGCAAGCTTCAGTTCGGGCGCAACGCTTTTATATGACGTCGCGCGCCTTCCTTTAAGGAGGCCCGCGGTAACGAGGATTTGGGGGCCGTGGCAGATGGCCGCCACAGGCTTGTTCTTACCAAAAAAAGAATGGGAAATATTGACCGCGTCCATGTCTTTCCTTACGGCTTCAGGAGCCTTTCCGCCCGGAAGAAAAAGCATATCGTAATCATCCGGGTTTATCTCGCTTAAAGCCTTGTTTGCCTCTATCTCGTAACCGTGCCTTCCTCTTATCGCGCCTTTTCTCATCGAGGCGACATCTATATGCGCCCCCTCCTCTTTAAAGCGGTAATACGGAACAAGGAGTTCCGTATCTTCAAAATCGTCGGCGCTGATTATTAAAACTTTTTTCATAAGGCTTCCTTTATAGATTTAAATATACTATTTTAAATTTACACATCTTTCTATTATACCACTAGTTTTATAAATTTTATTTTTGAAAAATTATTTAAAGAAGGCTCAGGGGTGGAGGGGCGAGCTAAGAATGGTCCCTGGGGAGCGTTTCAATATCGAGTTTGTTCTTGAATATAAGGTTCTGGATGGGATAGACTATGTCTATGCCGTTCTCCGCGAACCTTTTCGCTATCATCGTGTTTATATCGCTTCTTAAATAATTTTCATGTATATGCGAATCTATCCACACAAGGAGAACGAGATTGAAAGTTGAATTTCCAAATTCCGTAAACCATACGTCCGGCCCAGGCTCTTTAAGGACGCTGTCATGGCTTTTCGCGATGTCGATGAGGATGGACCTTGCAAGTTCGAGCTTTGAAGGGGTCATTTCTATACCCACCGGTATGTGTATCCTCACCTTCGGGTCCTGGTGGGACCAGTTGATAATGTTGTTCGTGACGAAGGAGGAGTTGGGGGTTATTATTGATATATTGTCCCTCGTTATGATGGTGGTGCTTCTTGCCTTTATGCTGTGAACATATCCCTTTAACCCGTTTAATTCTATAAAATCCCCCACTTTTATGGGTTTCTCGAAATAAATTATAAACCCCGAAAAGAGATTGCTTATAAGGTTTTGCATGCCGAAGCCAAGGCCGATGCTGAAGAATCCCGCGAATACCGCGAGGGAGCTAAGGTTTACCCCCAGGACCTTAAAGGCGACAAATATTCCTATTATAATTATAATGCTCTTGTTGACGGCAAGGATTATCCTCTTGAGGGGCTTCTCCACTTTAAGTTTTCCAAGGAGGGTCCTTAAAAGATACCTGTTCAAAAGCCTTGCTAGAATATAGGAGGCAATGATTACGGCGACGGCGATGAAAATAGACTTGAGGTCTATGCCGGTATTTCCTATCGTGGCAACTTTTTCGTCGAATATGTTCGTATTTGAAGCCATAAAGCGGAGTCTTTAATGTAGGTACGGATTTGATGCTTTTCCATAAATTAAATCATTTTATTCCCGCAATTGCAACAGGCGAAAAAGGAGTGTCAAAGCGCGGGCAGTGAAAAGGCGGAAAGAGGCTAACCCGCCTTTTTCCGCCTTTTAGCAAGATGAAGCGAATGGTTCGGCCTATCTCGAAACGGCCACAAAATGGTCTGTTCTGTTTTTAGCATAGCAGGAACTTGTCCTTTCCATGCAAAACTGTTTTCCCTTGCCGAAGCTTACGGCGATAAGCCTGCCGGCCCTGATTCCGAGATTTTCCAGATAGTATTTGGCCGCGTCCGCCCTTTTAAAACCTAAAGACATGTTGTAGTCGACGGTCCCCCTAATGTCAGTGATACCCTGGATTTCCAGTTTTGAACGGGGATTGCACTTAAGATACACGGCAATTTTCCTTAAAGTAGCCTTGGCGGCGGATGTTAAGGAAAATTTATTAAACGCGAAATGAATATCGTTGGAATTGCTGCCTACCCTGAAATTAGCAAGCCAGGGATGATTGGACAGGCAGGCATTCGCCGGCGCCGGAGCAGGGGCAGGCGCTGCCGCAGGCTGCATCTGAGCCGCTTCGGTATTCGAAACGCAACAATTATACCTGAAGCCGCAAGAAGTGGGCCAATTCGCGTTCGGATTTCTGGGGGCGCAACCCGCAAAGGCATTGCTCGGCGAAACTACCGCTAAAAGCATGAATGTAAGTCCTGAAATTAAAAAAGCTTTAAAAATCTTTTTTTCCATGGCAAGCTCTCCTTTTTAAAAATTATCGTATATATTCAATATTTCCGTTTAATAGTATACATGAAAATGGATAAAAGTGAATTGCCCGAATTGATATTTTAAAAGGTTTTATTTAATTTTATAACCCCCTTCCGATTTTTTTTGCAAATTATATATTTAATTGCTATTGCGGCTAACCATGAAAGGAAAGGGTATTAAAGGTGTAAATCTGAAAGGAAAGGAAAGGGTATTCCCATATAATCAAGCAGTTTTTTCCAAGTGTATATTTCCTAAATTAAAAATAATTGAATTTAAATTAACTTTTTTCCTGGCATGCTCAATCTCAAAACCAACTGGCTGGGCATTCTCATCCAGATCCATGACAATATCCTGGCCGATTTCTTCTGATTCGACGCTTGGTTCATCTGATAAAGATATGTAGAGCGTATCCGTATCGCTAAAATAATCTATCTTCATAGCTTATCCCCTTTTTCTAAAATTTCTATCAAAAAATGCATTATGTATCGTTTCTCCGTCTTCTAATAAAACTATTCTTAAATATTTTTTGAATTCTTTTATATATATCCAGTATCTTGTTCTTCCGTCGCCTTGAATTTCTTTTTCTAAATAATTTTGTTTAATTCCTTTTAGCCATTCTAACTTGATATAAGGCCTTTTAATCAGAACCATGCCGGTAAAGTATTTTGATAACTTTAAATCCATTTGTAATTCAATAATCCTATGTTTTTTATATTACCATATTTTTTATATGCATTGCTATAAAAAGTAATTGAAGAGAAATAAAAAAGGCGGGGGTTTGAGGCCCCCGCCGGTATGCAGGTTTAATCTGAATAAATCTGTTTGTTAGCTTCGCAGGCCCGATAAATCAGAACGCGAAGTCGAGACCGGTTCCGAACGTATTGTCCTGGTCTTCGTTGGTCCACAGGTACGCGAGGTATAGATGCGCGTTCAGGGCCAGGTTGATTGTGGCTTGAAGAGCAACCGCGTCCTTTATGCCCTCGCTTTTGCAGCCGTTGTTTTCGGTATATTTTCCGGCCTGATAGAGGCCCTTGTTGTCAGGACATCCTGTGAAAGGAGCCCCGTTATACCCTTCCTGCAGCGTCTTGTGCGTCCAGGAGTACTGGGCGTAGTCGGCGGAGAGCATTATCCCGTTGTTCATGACGGGAAGGATGTAGCGGCCGTATACC
>JAKAPT010000069.1 GCA_021806885.1 bacterium
GACCGTCAATGTGAGACTCAAGGGCGCCTGTGCCGGTTGCATGGGTTCTATTATGACCCTTAAAGGGGGAATTGAACGCCTGCTGAAGGAACGAGTCCCGGGCGTGAAAGAGGTCAGGGCGGTTCAGTAAGTAAGTACATTTCTTTAAAACTAATAATTTATAAGCCCGCTCTCGCGGGCTTTTTTATTGCCTTATTTTATATATGTCCTGGGATTTGATTTACCCACGTTAAGGCATATTTCGTAGGGTATCGTGTCCGACAATCCCGCTACTTCCTTAACGCTTATCTCCTTTTTGCCAGAGTTGCCGATGATTACCGCCTCGTCTCCGGGAACCACGCCTTTTATTCCGGATATGTCGACCACGGTCATATTCATGGTCACGATTCCAAGAATTTTCGCGTATTTTCCCTTTATGAGCACCCTTCCCTTATTTGAAAGGAGGCGGGGAATTCCGTTATCGTAACCCGCGTTTATGACCGCCGTTTTCATGTCCTTTTCCGCGGTAAAGGTATTATTATAGGAAACATGATTTCCTTTTTTCAGCCGTTTAACCTGTATTACCGAAGACTTCAGCTCCATAAGAGGTTTCAGGCCGCCTGGAGCGTTCCCGTTGTTGGGATTCATTCCATAAATGGAAATGCCGGGCCTAATCGCGTTGGAGAAATCCTCCTTTATATTTTTATTAAAAATAGCGGGGGAGGCGCTTATATGGGTGAATTTCGGGTTTATTCCATTTTTTCCCAGAATCCCAAGCGTTTCCCGGAAATTTTCCAGTTGAAAATTCGTGTATTCGAGGTCGTTTCCCGCGGAGGAAAGATGGCTGAAGAAACCTTCTACCGCAAGCCATTTTTTATTGTTCTTAATAATCTCGACCGCCTTTTTTATTTCTACGCCGGTAAATCCGAGCCTGTTCATTCCGGAGTCGAATTTTATCTGGATTATTGCCCGCTTTTTAAATTTTTTTGCCTCCTCGAGCACCGTGTTCAGATAATCCAGACTGAAAACCGTAAGGCTCAGGTTCAGGTCAAAGGCATCTTTTAAATGTTTTTCATGTGTTCCCGAGAGCAAAAGAATTTTCGCCCGCGGGAGGTCTTTGAGGACGGTGAGGGCCTCTTCAATCCTTATGACGCCGAAAAAATTTATTCCCTCATTGTTAAGGGTCATGGCGACCCCGGAAATTCCATGTCCGTAAGCGTCGGATTTTATAATTGCGATTATAGTCTTATTTCTGGCTAAGGCCGTAGATTTGATAATTTTTAGATTGGTTTTAATATTTTCCAGGTTTATAAAAAGGGAGGTATCTTCCATATCCTGGAATTATATAAAAATCTTTATAAATTGGCAATCTTGTGTTAAAATTTTTAACAAAAATAAGGCATTCAAGGGGGCCCAAATGAACATCGAGAACCTGGATTTTAATAAAATTTTTAGCCTGGCAATGGATTCGCTGGACGATTTCTCGGATATATTCATAGAAACCCGGACCCAGACCGTTCTTTCCAATGAGGGAAAAAGGCTTGAAAAGGCTATTAACGGCATTATCCGGGGGGCCGGCATAAGGCTTATTTCCAATAAAAAAACCTATTACGCGTATACTAACGACCTCACCGAAAAGAACCTGCGGGGCATAGCAAAATCGCTTAAAGAGGCTTCGCGTTCAACCCGCGAAGAAAAAAACGGAATGCCCCTCGCGCTCGACTATAAAATTAAAAAACCCCTTGTCGATTTTAAAATATCGAAAGACGTTTCCGCCGTTCCCGTAGACGACAAACTAAAATTGATTAATCCCGCCGTAAAACTGGCGTGGGGGTTCGATAAAAGGGTGTTGCAGGTCAATATAACCTATTCCGACTATGAACAGGAAGTATTGATAGCTAATTCGCTCGGCGAGTTAATTAAGGATTTAAGGGAAAACGTCGTATTTTTTGCCCAGGTGGTGGTTGGAGACGGAAAGAACGTCGAGGTCGGTTACGAATCCTCGGGGGGATTTTCGGGGTTTGAATTCTTTGAAAAAAATAATCCCGAAGACATAACAAGGATAGCCCTGGAGAGGGCGTTAAAACAGCTTGACGCGCCCTTTGCCTCGAGGGGGACCATGCCCGTGGTGTTATCGAGCGAGGCGGGCGGAACCATGATACACGAGGCGATAGGCCACGGCCTTGAAGCGGATATCGCGGGAAACGGTTTAAGCGTATATTCCGGAAAGATAGGCGAACAGGTAGCCTCTAAACTTATAACCGTGATAGACGATTCTTCTTTAGTCGGTAAAAGGGGTTTTTACAGGTTTGACGATGAAGGGACGTCGTCGGGTAAGAATATTCTAGTCGAAAACGGGGTCTTAATAAAATACTTATCCGACAGGCTTTCCCTTGTAAAGTTTGGATATGGGCTCACGGGAAACGGCCGCAGGCAGTCTTATGAGCATGTTCCGATTGTAAGGATGTCAAACACCATGATAGCGCCTGGCAATATGAATCCCGAAGACATAATCAAGAGCGTGGATGGCGGCCTTTTCGTTAAAAAAATGGGCGGGGGGCAGGTAAACACGGTTACGGGAGATTTTGTTTTCGACGTAATGGAGGGTTACGCCATAAAAAACGGCGCGGTCGGGGAACCCGTGAGAGGGGCTACGCTCATGGGAAATGGTCCTGAGGTTTTAAAAGACATCGACATGGTTGGCAATGACCTTGGTTTTGGAATAGGAACATGCGGAAAAGACGGTCAGGGAGCGCCGGTATCCGACGCCCAGCCGACATTAAGGATTCCATCCATTGTCGTCGGCGGGAAAAGCAAGGAATAAGGCTTATGAAAGACGATTTCAAGAATTGGAAGTCTTACCAGAGCGGAATCAGGAGAAAAAAAAGGAAAGCGCGCGGTATCTTTTCCTTAGCAAGGCTGGCCGGGGCTTTAATCGTCCTTCTGGCCGCGGCTTATGGGTCTATCTGGATTTATCACGCGGGCAAATCCTATCTTCTGAAAAAAGGCGCGTTTTTCAGGGGAACGGGGATAAGGCCGATAACGTTAAATGGCAATGTAAACGTAGACCCGTCTTTAAGCGAGCTTACGTCCCTTATTTTCACCGGCAAAAAGCTTCAACTCGCCTCCTTAAGCGAGTACTTCAAAAACAATCCCCCCGTATTCAATGAAATTAAAGACGGCCATTATATCCAGAAAATAAACGGGTATACAATTGTTTATACTATTGAACCATCGGTTCAGAGAGAGGCCGAAGGGATTCTGGCCCAAAATAATGTCCCGTACGGCGCGGTAGCCGCGGTTAACCCCGAAACAGGCGCCGTTTTGGCTCTTGCCTCATATTCTGCCGACCCCTCTGATGCTGATGAGATTTCACCATTGCTCCCATACCCCCCCGGTTCCCTGGTTAAAATAATCACTGCCGCCGCCGCGATAGAATCGAAAGGGTTTAATCCTTCCTCCAGCATATGCTTCAACGGGGGCATGTACAGCACCGACAGGTCCTTCTGGAAGCAGGGGATAAATGAGGGGGCAAACAGGTTGTCCCTTGGCCTTGCCTTTGCAAAATCGTGCGACGTGGCATTTGGAAAGATTACGGGGTTTTATGTCGGGAAACCAGTTCTTAGCGAGTACTTCGATAAATTCTATTTCAATAAAAAAATCCCGTTCGTCTTAGACCTTAAAAAGAGCAGGGCAATCATTCCAGATAAGTTTTTCCAGCTTGAACTCACGGGCGCGGGCTTTAAGAACGTGGTTGCCACCCCGCTGCAGGAAGCGTTAATTACGGCCTCTGTCATAAACGGCGGGAGGCTTTTAGATCCTTACCTGATCGAAAAAATTATTTCTTCCAGGGGAAACGTAATATACTCTCATGAAAATGTCCAGGTCCTGGGTAACCCTATCACCGGAAAAACCGCGGACGTATTAAGGCAAATGATGATAAAAACGATAACGATGGGGGTCGGTCATCCTGATTTTTATAACCTGTATAACAGGTACCTGCTTCCGGGAGTAATCGCGGGAGGAAAGACCGGAACAATCACCGGGGATAACCCCGGGGGATTATACCAGTGGTTTGCCGGCTTTGGAGAAAAGGGCGATAAAAAAATCGCCCTTTCGGCCCTTGTTATCGAAAAACCTATCTGGAGGATAGAAGGCGGTGGTATCGCCGAAAAAGTGCTTTTTTCATATTTTTTCAATAACAAAAACAAAAACAGTATTAATGAAGTCGCGTTTTCAAAGAAGAAGTGAATTTTGAAATTTAACAATACCGTAATAATTTCTTAATAATATTGAAACAAAAGGCGTATATAATTAAGGTTTAATTAATAAAAATTATCTTTGCCTTTTGTACATGACCGTAAAACTTAACAGCGCCACATTTTTCGGCGTAGACGCTATACCCGTAAATGTCGAGGTATTCATAACCCACGGTGTTCCGGGAACGATGATCGTGGGGCTTCCCGATTCCTCGACGAGAGAGGCAAAAGACAGGGTCGTGGCCGCCATAAAGAACTCGAAATTCGAATATCCCGTAAGAAAAATAACCATAAACCTCTCCCCCGCCGATATAAGAAAGGCGGGCACGAGCCTTGACCTTCCCCTGGCCGTCGGCATTCTCATATCCGCGGGGCTCTTAAGGTGCAGGGTTGCCCTCGAAAATTACATCATGGCGGGAGAGCTTTCGCTTACCGGGGGACTGAATAAAATTAAATCCATTATAGCCCTGGGGATCCTCGCGAAAAAACTAAATAAATGCCTCTTAATTCCTTCAAAAAATAAAAGAGTCGCCTCCCTTCTCGGAGTAGATTTCCATTCTTTCGATTCGTTATCCGGGGTTTGCGAGTTCATAGAGGGAAAGAAAAGTGCTCCCGAAACCGTCGACGAACTTCCGGATAATCCTGTAACCTTAATCCCACCCTGTCCTGATTTAATGGATATTAAAGGACACGAATTTGCTAAAAGGGCGCTCGAGGTCGCGGTGTCCGGAAGGCATAATATTTTATTTTCCGGACCTCCCGGAAGCGGAAAGACGATGCTTGCCCAGGCGGCCCAGGGCATTATGCCCGGATTATCTGTCCGGGAGTCCATCGAAACATCAAATATATATAGTTTTTCAAGGAAAAGAACGGCCGGGGAAGAAGATGACCTCTTTATCTCGAAAAGGCCCTTCATATCCGTTCATCATTCAATTACTACGGCGGGTCTTATAGGAGGAGGGGGAAACAATCCCGTGCCCGGGGATATAAGCCTTGCCCATAACGGCATTCTTTTCATCGATGAGTTTTCGGAATTATCCAAAAAAACGCTCGATAGCTTAAGGCAGCCCCTTCAGGACGGGGTGGTAAACCTGTCAAGGAGCAGGTTTTCGGCTATTATTCCATGCGATTTCATGCTTATAGCCGCGATGAATCCCTGCGACTGCGGTTATTATGGAGACAAGGCGCGTGAATGCGAATGCTCCCCGGCGGATATTTTCAGGTTCTATAAAAAACTCTCCGGCCCGGTATTGGACAGGATCGATATGTTCGTGGAGGTTTATAGCGTTCCCGCCGGAATGCTTATGGAAAATACCTCCATTGAAGGCTCCGCGGAGGTCGGGGAGAGGGTCCTTAAAACGAGGAAATTTCAGGAAGAAAGGCTTATTGCGGGGGGATTTAACGAAAAATATAATTCGAGGTTGAATGAAAGCGGCCTGGAGAAACATATTAATATAACAAAAAGCGCGTTAAGCTTTTACAATGAGGCGTGCAAAAAACTCGATATATCTTCAAGGGGATATTTCAGGACCCTGAAGGTGGCAAGGACAGTCGCGGATATGGAAGGGAGGGAAGCCGTCCAGGAAGATTCCATTCTTGAGGCGTTAAATTATAAAAAAACAAGATTGATGAAATAGCATTATTTATATATATAAATATTTGTATTTATTTCTTATTGAATATGATAATATTTTATAGAATATAATTCGTAAATAAACCAGAAGGGGGTGATTTTTTTGAAGAAAAACGAAAGCGGCATTGACAGGGGAATCAGGATTGTCCTTGGGGCGATTCTGATAATCGTCGGCATCGTAGAGATCGGCGCAAGTCTTGCCCTGGCCGCCGTCTTAATTATTGTCGGCGCTATTGTAGATCGGA
>JAKAPT010000070.1 GCA_021806885.1 bacterium
GTGCTAACGCACGCGGCTCGGTTTAGCTTTGCTGAGCTCGCCCTCCGCTGCGCGGAAGGGCAATGTATTGCCCGGCGTGCTAACGCACGCGGCTCGGTTTGACATTTATTGCTTCAATGTATATACTTCAAAAGAAAGCATATAATATTATCTTAAAGGATCAGGGAAGCAGGTTCAAATCCTGCGCTGTACCCGCAGCCGTTATGACTTATGGCGGTAAAAGTTGCCGTCATTAAGGGCAATCCATTACAACGCCACTGGGGAAGAACGGGCGTTCGTCCGTCTCCGGGAAGGCCGATTGCCCGCATGTATTAGCCGGAAGACCTGCCTTTGGGATATTAATTAATTAGCGGGAGGTCTAATTATGTTTCCACGCCTTTTCGGTTTCAACCCTGCAAGTTTTAAACACAGGGTTTTCCTTCTTTATGCTTTTTTAATCTTCTTATTAGTGTTTTCTGTAATCACATTGATGGACAGGTCAAGGGTTTTTCCGACTCTTCTAAGCCTGGGCACGCTTGCTTTTTTCTTCGGGCTTAAGCACGCCCTGGACGCCGACCATATAGCCGCGATAGACAACACTACCCGAAAGTTGATGAACGACGGCAAAAAACCGATTGGGGTCGGCTTCTTCTTTTCCGTAGGCCATGCAATATCGGTTTTTGTTCTGACCATAATAACGGTAATAATAGGGAGGTTTGTCGTTAAAGCCTACCCCGAACTTGGAGATATCGGAAATATGCTGGGTACTGTCGCCTCTGCCCTTTTCCTGTATTTAATAGCTTTCATGAACCTTCTTATCCTGTTTTCGATTGTAAAGATAGCGAAGAATCTTAATACCCTTAAAAACAATAAGCTGGAAGAGGAGCTTCTGAAAAGAGGTTTTATGTTCAGGTATCTTAATGGCGTGATGAAATTTATGAATTCGAGCTGGCAGATGCTTTTCGTGGGGCTTCTTTTCGGATTCGGATTCGACACGACGACCGAAGTAGGGGTCCTGTCAATGTCGGCGCTCTTCGCTTCTTCCGGGAGACCCCTCGTAGATGTTTTGATACTCCCGTTAATCTTTGCCGCAGGAATGATTTTTCTCGACTCCACCGACGGAGTTGTAATTCAGTACGCATATAACTGGGCATTTTTAAAACCTGCAAGAAAAATATTTTATAATATTTCCATTACCAGCATATCGGTGTTCCTCGCTTTCTGCATAGGCACCATAGAATGGCTGCAGGTAATAGGTTCAGAGTTCCGTCTCTCGGGAGAACCGTGGAATTTCTTGAATAATATATCGTTCGCGACACTCGGAGGCATCATAGCGACCATACTGACTTCTGCATGGCTTTTATCACTCCTGTTCTATAAGTTTTCCGGAGTAGAAAAAAGATACGCGATGGCTGGAGCAAACGGCGATGAATAAGATCAATGAAACCATTATTCTTCTCGGGCACGGCTCAAGAATACAGGGCGCTAACAAGATACTTAAGAATATTGCCGAGATAATAAAATCCAGATATGACGGAAACTGCATAGAGCCGGCTTTTCTTGAGTTTGCTGAACCTAACATAAATGACCTCCTTGAGAATAAAATCGCCCTTGGCTGCAATCACATTTACGTAATTCCTTATTTCCTGTATTCAGGCAACCACGTTTCAAGAGACATTCCGGAAATACTCGAAGGATTCAGGCAAAAATATCCCGGGGTGAGGATCGAACTTGGCGAGCCTATAGGGATAGATGAAAGGCTTGCGGAACTCGTTATGGAAAAAATCGAAGCCATAAAAATTCGCTGCTACTAAAGCAAGGCAAATTCCGAAAACACTCTCGTGGATAAGTAACGGGAGCCGGTATCCGGAAGGACGGTTGAGAAATTACCCCTGTATCTTTCCGATAGTTTCTGAACCGCGTAAGCGTTAGCTCCCGAGGAAAAACCGCACAAAAGACCTTCTTCCCTTATTAGCCTTTTGACCGCTTCGTAACTTCCCTCGGTATCGACCTTGACAAAATCGTCAATTATTTTGTCCTTGTCAAAGCCCTTAAAATTAAGGGAGTAATTGTATTTCCAGCCCTCTATGCCGTGCATTTCGTTATCGGGAACCACGGCTATTATCTTTATTTTGCCGTTAAATTCCTTGAGTCTTTTCCCGACTCCAAGTATGGTCCCCCCCGTACCTATTCCCGTCGCGAAAAAATCGATATTTCCCCCCGTCTGCTCGATAAGCTCGACGGCCGTGGTTTCGTAATGGGAGAGGGGGTTATCGGAATTATTGTACTGGTCGGGCATGAAGTAAACTTTTCCCGCGCCCTTTTGATACTCGTCGTTTGCCCTTTTTATGGCCCCGTCGTGGCTTTCCTCGGCAGGGGTAAGTATTAACTCCGCGCCGTAAAGCCGCATTATTATTTTCCTCTCCTCGCTCATATTCGAGGGGGCGTATATTTTAACCCTCATTCCAAGATAGGCCCCTATCATGGCGTAAGAAATGCCGGTATTTCCGGATGAAGAATCTATTATCGTCATACCGGGCAAAAGCGTTCCGTTTTCGAGGGCCCGCTTAATCATGTATAAAGCGGGCCTGTCCTTTACCGAGCCTCCCGGGTTAAGCCCTTCAATCTTCGCGTAAAGCCTTGATCCTGAAGCAGGAGGCATTATTCTGGTTAGCGGGACTGTGGGGGTTTTACCTATAGACGAAAGGGTCGTGGAAATAAAATTGTTATTTTTTTCCATCTTTTTCAACGATTATTTCGTAATCGGTGTCGTTTATCTTATTGATGGACAGGACTTTGTGCCCCTGCTCCTCCAAGGAACGAGGGACGTTTCTTATAGCCGGCTCGTAATCCACTATAACCTTTAAGACTTCACCCTTCTTCATTTTCTCCAGCGCGAGCTTCGACCTGACGAAGGTAAAGGGACAGATTTCGCCTTTAATGTTTAATAATTCGTTGCATTCAGCCATTTTTTTACTGCCTTGCTTCGCAAAATTGCTCATAATCTATTAAATCCAGTACGCTTGGATTCTCCCCGCACAACGGGCATGTTTTGTCTTTTCTGAGCTTCATCTCCGTAAACTTCATATCCAGGGCATCGTATATAAGGAGCCGGCCGTTCAGGGTCCGGCCGACACCCAAGATAATTTTTATGGCCTCGTTTGCCTGGATTGCGCCTATGACCCCCGGCAGAACCCCTAGAACACCTGCCTCCTGGCAGCTTGGCACAAGCCCGGGGGGTGGGGGAGAAGGAAAGAGGCACCTGTAGCAGGGGCCGTCGCCCTCAGGCAAAAATACCGTCGCCTGGCCGTCAAACCGGAATATCGAGCCGTAGACGAGCGGTTTTTTTATGAAATGGCAGGCATCGTTTATAAGATACCTCGTGGGAAAATTGTCCGTCGCATCGATTACCACATCATAACCCGATATCAATTCCTTAATATTTTCCGAACAGATTTTCTCCTTGTATGTCACGACCCGCACATCCGGATTTATCCTTTCTATGGAATCTTTCGCGGAATCGACCTTATATCTTCCGACGTCATTAGTCCCATGCCAGATTTGCCTCTGGAGGTTGGATAAATCCACGGTGTCAAAATCCACTATGCCAAGGGTGCCTATGCCCGCGGCTCCAAGGTAATAGCCGCACGGGGCGCCAAGCCCTCCCGCGCCGATAAGCAACACCTTTGAGGATAAAAGCCTCTCCTGGCCTTCTCCCCCCACCTCCGGCAATATTATATGCCTCGCGTACCTTTTAATCTGTTCCGAACTGAATTCCAATATTATTTCCTCCAGAAATTGTCTTAGAAATTATTCCACCACGTCCAGGACTATGGGTTCCACGGTCACGCCATTGGATTCAAAAAATTTAACGGCCTTTTCGATTTCTTCAGGCCCTCCTTCTATCTCGAGCGCGATAATCCCGATGTCGTTCGATATGCTCGCGCTCCTTATATTTGTAATTACGTTATAATTTTTTCCCGCCAGGTATATCAAGGGTTCCTTTATGGCCTCCTGGGGATAGTTCAGGTAAAATTTTTTCTTTTCGCCTGCTCCTCCCGCGATAGCCGGTATTATTGAGATTGTATCCCCGTCTTTCACCGCGGACTTTATATTGTCGCAAAACCTTATGTCCTCGTCATTTAAATACACGTTGACAAACCTTCTTACCTGGTCGTTCTGCTCGCATATCCTTTCTTTTATTCCCGGGTAATTCTTTTCGAGATGGTTAATTACTTCTATTATAGTCGTACCGGATGTTTCAACCTCGGATTTTCCTGCCGTAAGCGTCCTTAAGGGCGTGGGTATTCTTACTTTTATGGCCATAAATTCCTCCTCTTTTCTATATGTATTATTATATAATTATTTAACTTAAACAGGGATCTCTTTTTTTTCTCTTATGGCCGAAAGCACTTTTTCAAATTCCTCAAGATTCGGCTCTATTACGGGGGCTTCCTTTAATTTGCCGTTGACGGCTTCAAGGGTCTTAAGGCCGTTTCCGGTTATGGCTAATACCGTCGTCTCATTCCTGTTTATATATCCTTTTTCGATGAGTTTCTTCGCTACCGCAACCGTCACCCCGCCCGCGGTTTCGGTAAAGATGCCCTCTGTTCCCGCCAGAAGCTTCATACCCTCGACAATTTCCTCGTCGGTCGCGTCTTCAGCGTGACCCCCGCTTTTATTTATAAGGTCCGAGGCGTAATATCCGTCGGCGGGATTACCTATGGCAAGGGATTTCGCTATGGTATCAGGGGTCCTCACAGGCCTAATAAATTCCCTTTTTTCTTTAACCGTGGCGGAAATTGGATTGCATCCCGCCGCCTGCGCCCCGAAAATTCTAGTTTTCGGCTTTTCTTTTAAAAGGCCGCAGTACTCAAACTCGTCTATCGCCTTGCCGACCTTCGTTATAAGGGAGCCCCCCGCCATTGGAACGACGACGTTGTCCGGAGACTTAAATCCAAGCTGTTCAAGCATCTCAAATGTCAAAGACTTGGAACCCTCGGCATAATAAGGCCTTAAGTTAATGTTGACAAACCCCCAGTTGTGCTTGCCCGCTATTTCCGTGCAAAGCCTGTTCACCTTGTCATAGCTACCTTCTATCTTTACCAGGTTGGTATCGTATATAAGCGTTCCAAGAACCTTGCCGATCTCAAGGTTTGAGGGAATAAAAACAAAGCTTTCATAGCCCGAAGAGGCCGCGAGCGCAGCCACCGAATTAGCGAGATTGCCCGTTGAAGCGCAGGCCACTACTTTAAATCCAAATTCCTTGGCCTTTGCTATGGCAACGGATACAACCCTGTCCTTGAAGGAAAGCGTAGGGAAATTTACCGCGTCGTTCTTTACGTATAATTCCTTTACGCCGAGAGCCCCGGCAAGGTTGCCGGCCTTCACGAGAGGGGTATAGCCGACGTTCCATCCTATATTTATATCGCCCTCTATCGGAAGAAGCTCCTTATACCGCCACATATTAGGCTCCCTGGACTTTATTTTCTCGACGCTTATGGCCTTTTTTATTTCTTCATAATTGTAGTCAACCTCAAGAGGTCCGAAGCAATAATCGCAGACGTAAAGCGGACTGTCGGGATATTCCTTCCCGCATTCCAGATCGGA
>JAKAPT010000016.1 GCA_021806885.1 bacterium
GCGGACAGCTTTTAAAATCTTTTTTTTATCTATGCCCAGACGTTCAATATAATCAATGTCTTCCGTCCCGGATAATTGTATAATATCGAGGTCGGCAACCTTTATGATTTCTTTTATATTTTCCACAGCTTCATTGACAAAGATGCCTGAAGCTATCACGTTCCTTCTGACCGAAAAGAATTCCCTGAGACCTTTTTCCGATTTTCTAAGCTCAATTAAAATCAGGCGGGCTTCTTCAGGATGAATATATCTTGGAGATTCGGGGTAGAAAACAAAACCAAGACAATCCGCTCCATAGACAAGCGAATTTCTTGCATCCTCAATATTTGTAATACCGCATATTTTTATTTTTGGAATTTTATTCATCTGACGGATAAAATATATGTGGGGGGATTAATCCGAAAAAAATTCGGAATATTCTTCCATCGAGTAAGGCAGAAGAAGATCTTTTAATTTTTTCACGGGATCCGGGGATGTTACAAGGGTCTCTCCTATAAGAAAGGAATTAACTCCTCTTCTCATTAACAACTCAATATCTCCTCGATTAGAGATGCCGCTTTCTGCAACAACAATAATCCCTGGAGGTATTTTACCTATGATTTCCGCAGTCTTATAAAGATCGGTCTTAAAGGTATTAAGATCCCTGCTGTTAACGCCTATGATATCTGCTTCATATTTAAAAGCGATATCAAGTTCATCTTCGTTTGAAACCTCGGTTAATACGTCAAGTGAAAGCTCTTTTGCAAGTAAAAGCAGATTCTTATATTGGTCCTCGCTAAGGGCTTTTATTATCAATAGAATGGCGTCAGCCCCTATAATTTTAGATTCAAAAACCTGGATTTCATCGATAATAAAATCCTTTCTGAGAACAGGGATGTTGACATATTTTCTAACCTTCGAAACATCGGAAGGATCTCCCATAAAAAACTTTTTGTCAGTTAAAACGGATATGGCACTTGCCCCGCCTTTTTCATATAATCCTGCAAGTTCATCAGGGCGATAATCCTCCACAAGTACACCCTTGGAGGGGGATGCCTTTTTAACCTCGGCAATTATACTGCAGATCCGGAAGGGAACGGCTTCCCCGTTAGACCTTGGCCTCAGAGCCTTCTTAAGGCTTCTTGGGCTGGTAACGGCGCTATAGGCGTTAGCGCTATATTGTTGAACATTTATGCCGGATTTAAGCCTTTCCGCTTCAATTCGTTTTTCTTCTAGAATATTTTCAAGGACTGTCGCCATAAATGATCTAGATTTTTAAATAGGAATTATTGAGCTATGCTCACTTTGCTGAAATTTCCACAAGTTTCTTAAGAGATTTTAGGGCTGAACCGGATTTTATCGATTCCCTTGCCGCCGTGAACGCTTCACTTAAATTACTCTTAAGTCCGGAAACTACTATGGCAAATCCCGCGTTTAAAATAGCTATTTCAGCCCTTGGACCTGGTTCGCCGTTTAAAATTTCGTATATTATTTTCGCGTTTAACAGTGGGGGGGCAGACTTAATTTTATCGGGGGCGCAGAGTTCGAATCCATATTCCTCTGGGTTGAATTCAAAGCTTTTTGCAGTCTTTCCTTTTAATTCGTAAACATCCGTGAGCGTTGAGAGACTTACCTCATCCATCCCGTCCCTTCCATGAACCACGAACGCGTGTTTGGCTTTCAGAAGCTTTAAAACCTCGATAATTTTTGGAGCGAGGTTTTTAGAATATACGCCAATCACCTGTCTTTTTGCTCCAAAGGGGTTTGTCAACGGACCCAGGATGTTAAATATCGTTTTAAATCCGAGTTCCTTCCGCACTGGAGCCGCGTATTTCATGGCAAGATGATATGCAGGCGCGAATAGAAATCCTATATTTGAGTACTTGATGGATTTCAGGACCTGTTCGGGTTTTAAAAATATGTTAACGCCAAGCTCTCTTAAAACATCCGCGCTGCCTGACCTTGAAGAAACGGCATAATTGCCATGTTTGGCAATTTTAACCCCTGCTCCTGCGGCAATGAAAGAAGCGCAGGTTGAAATATTAAAGGTACCCTTCGAATCCCCTCCCGTACCGCACGTATCGACAAGTTCATCCTTAAAGTCCGCATCAACAGGGATGGAAAGGGCATTTTCCCTCATTGCTGTTGCCGCGCCAGCAATCTCTGCCGCATTTTCCCCTTTTATTTTAAGAGCTGTCAAAAATGAAGCTATCTGGGAAGGGGTGAACTCCCCCTGGAAAATTAAGTTAAACGCCTTATATGCCTCGTTCTCGCTAAGATCACGAGATGATACAACCTTTTCAAGCAGGTTTTTAATATATCCTTCTTCCACGTATCAGGCCTTTAGAAAATTGTTAATTATTTGTTTTCCATAGGAGGTAAGGATGGACTCGGGATGGAACTGAACCCCATAGACCCTGTGGCCCTTAACCTCTATCCCCATTATTTCAAAATCATCTAAGCTTTTAGCGGTTACCTTTATAATATCCGGAACATTTTCTTTACTTATTACAAGGGAATGATACCTCGTAGCTTCAAATGGGTTGGGTATCCCTTTGTAAATTATAGAAGAGTCATGCTCTATCATGGAAACCTTTCCATGCATAACATTCTTAGCGCGTATAATTTCCCCTCCAAAGGCATAACCAATCGCCTGATGCCCCAGGCATACGCCAAGGATAGGAATCTTATCGTAAAAATTTTTGATCAGTTCAACGGTAATCCCCGCGTCTTCAGGTGACTTAGGCCCGGGAGAAATGATTATTTTCTCGGGTTTCATTTCCGCGATAGACTTTATATCTATAGCGTCATTTCTGAAAACAACGACTTCATAACCCAGTTCCCCGATGTATTGAACTATGTTATATGTAAATGAATCGTAATTATCTATAACCAGAATCATATAAATTAAATCCTTTAATCTATAATTATCAATCCAATTTCGATACGAGATTGAATGCCGTTACCATGCCTCTTAGCTTACTTTCCGTTTCGTTAAATTCATTTTCCGGGGTTGAATCGAAAACAATTCCTCCGGCAGCCTGAATATAAGCGGCGTCCTTTTTAAAAAGGGCTGTTCTTATGGTTATGCAAAACTCCATATTCCTGCATTCATTCCCTTCCAGGAACCCAAAATAGCCTATTCCGCCCGCGTAAATACCCCTTTTTGAATCCTCGAGTTCACTGATTATCTCCATTGCCCTTATCTTCGGAGCCCCTGTAACCGTCCCCGCAGGATAAGTCGCCCTTATCAGGTCAAAGCCGTCATACCCTTCTTTTATTTTTGAGACAACACTTGTAACTATGTGCTGTACATGGGAATATTTCTCAATATACATAAGCTTTTCAACCCTCACCGTTCCCAGGCCTGAAACCCTCCCTATATCATTTCTTCCTAAATCCACGAGCATAATGTGTTCAGCGCGTTCCTTTGGATCCGAAAGAAGCCTCTCGGCAAGGATATCATCCTGAAAAACATCCTCTCCGCGTTTTATCGTTCCTGCTATGGGCCTTGTTTCCACGTAATCACCGGAAAGTTTTACGAGATTTTCAGGAGATGAACCTGTTATTATGAAATCGTTGATTTTAAGAAAAAACATGTATGGAGAAGGATTTACAAATCTTAAAGCACGGTAAAACAGGAACGGGTCGGGGGGATTAATAATTTTTTTTCTCCTGGATACCTGGACCTGGAATATATCTCCATTAAGTATGTATTCTTTAGCTTTTAAAACTTTTTTCCTGTATTCGTCAAATCCAATTTCGTCTTGAATAGATATTTCTTTATTACGGTCTTGATAAACAAAAGATTTTCCCCTTTCGCGGATAAGCAAAGCTATCTTATCAATCCTTTTAAGGGAGGAATTAAGTTTCTCCTTTATCTTTTCAAGGTTATCACCTTTTTTTAACAAAAAGGAGGCGATTATAATATTCTGTTTAAGGCTGTCATATATGATGATTTCTCCCGGAAGCATGAAGAAAAGATCGTTAACCCCAGTTTCATCATATTTTATTGGAGGAAGTTTTTCAATGAGGCCGCATATTTCATAACCAAGATAGCCGAATAACCCGCCTATAAAACCGTCCGGGAGGTTGTCATTGAATAATTTCTATTCTGAAAGCGTTTTCTTTAAGAGAACAAATATATCTTCCCTAATATCGGATAAATTGAATTTTTCGGATGAAACTACCTTTTTTCCGTCAAATTTATTAATTTCAAAAACATTATTTTTCAGATTTACCGTTAAGAGTGGATTCAGACATATATAGGAAAACCTGCCCCATTTGCCTGCTCCCTCGGCGCTTTCAAAAAAAAACGCGATTTTCTCTTTCTGAAACGGGGAAAATAATGATATCGGGGTATCCATGTCCCCGCTTATTTCTTTTACGATTGGAATAATGTTGAAATCACTGGATATGGACAGGATAAAATTAAGATCCGGCTTTGGGCTGCGTTGAACTTCGCTAGGGTGAGCTTCGCTGAACTTCGTTTCCGTTTCCATAGTTAGTGGGCGTTTGGAGCGAGTCTGAGACAAACAACCCGGGGCCTATTTTTCTTCCCGGGTTACAAACTCTATTAGGCCTACTGGACTGGCATCCCCGGGTCTGAACCCCATCTTAATTATTCTTACATACCCGCCAGGTCTATCTTTGAACATTGGTCCAAGCTCTTTAAAAAGTTTATCGGTCGCCTTTTTATTTCTAAGTCTCGAGAACGCGAGCCTTCTTTTTGAAATATCATCCACTTTTCCAAGAGTAACCAGCTTCTCCACGTAACTTCTTAATACTTTAGCCTTCGCAAGCGTTGTTTCTATCCTCCCATACTCTATCAAGGATGAGGCCATATTTCTTAAGAGGGCGCTCCTGTGAGAAGTTGTCCTGTTTAACCTGGATTTAATTTTTCTATGACGCATTAAAAACCCCTATATATTATTTTTTTAAATTGTCGATCTTCATTCCAAAGCTTAATCCCATTGTGGCAAGAACCTCTTTTATCTCATTAAGAGATTTCCTGCCAAAGTTTTTTGTTCTAAGCATCTCGTTCTCGGTTTTCTGAACGAGCTCGTAAATAGTTTTTATGTTGGCATTCTTAAGGCAATTCGCCGAACGAACGGAGAGCTCCAGTTCATCCACATTTTTATTGATATTCTCATTAATCTGGCTTTCTTTTGATTTTTCCATGGAAACGGCAGAGGGGGTCTTCTCGGCCATGCCTGTCAGCTCAGCCTCGTCTAGCCCCGTAAACACCGATACCTGGTCAGAAAGAATCATGGCTGCTTCTTTCAGGGCATCCTCAGGGGTTATAAAACCGTTAGTAAATATCTCCATAATAAGCTTGTCATAATCCGTAATCCCTCCTACCCTTGCATGTGAAACATCCATTGTAACTTTTTTAATGGGGGAATAAGCAACATCAAGTATTATCGTTCCTATCGGAGGCGTATCCTTTGAATAAAGCTCGGCGGTAACATAACCCCTGCCGCCTTTAACTAAAAATTCAGCCTTGATATGGCCGCCTTTTGAAACGGTAAGAATCTTGCTATCCTTATTCACAACTTCGATATTATGCGAGGTTTTAATATCGGAAGCAAAAACCTCTCCCTCTTTCTTTACATCTAAATAAACAAGTTCTGGTTCGTCTGTCTCCATGTTAAAATCGATTTCTTTAAGGTTCAGGATAATTTCCGACACATCCTCGACTATGCCGGGAATTGTCGAGAATTCGTTGGATATACCGCCAATCCTAACTTCCACAATTTTATACCCCACGATGGACGAAAGAAGGATCCTCCTCAGAGAATTTCCTATCGTTAATCCGAATCCCCTTTCCAATGGTTCCACTATTAATTTTCCATAGAAATCGGTATATGTATCTTTTTCAAATTCAATCTTTTTTGGCTTGATAAGCGAAAGCCAATTTTTTTTCATAATTATTGCCTCCAGTAATTTAAAGGACCCAGCCGGATTCAAGTTAATCCGTCAAAATTTATTTTGAATAAAGCTCAACAATTAGTTTTTCATTAACCGCCGAGGTTATCTCATCCCTTTCCGGAATATTGCCTATTGTTCCTTTATAGGCGTCCCTGTCAATCTCGTAATATGCCGGTCGCGTCCTTCTCATGGCAGATTCTAACGCATTGTTAATAATTTCACTTTTCTTGGTTTTTTCTATGACCGAAATGTCATCCCCCGGTTTTAAAATATAGGAAGGAATGTTAACTTTCTTCCCCCTGACCAGGAAATGTCCATGGGTGATGAGAAGCCTTGCCGCCTTTCTGGAGGGAGCAAACCCCAGGGTATATATCGCGTTGTCAAGCCTTCTTTCAAGCAGGGACAACAGGTTTTCGCCGGTTATGCCCTTCATCTTCTCACAGGTTTTATATGTTTTTTTAAATTGTTTTTCCATCAGAAAATGAGTTCTTTTTAATTTCTGTTTTTCCCTGAGCTGTTCTCCATACTCGGACAACTTTCTCCTTGCCCCCTTATGTTCGCCAGGGGCATATTCCCTTTTATCGTATGAGCATTTCTCGGAAAAACACCTCTCCCCTTTTAGAAAGAGCTTTCCACCCTCGCGCCTGCAAATCCTGCAAACCGGACCAGCATATCTTGCCACTTTTTCACCTCTTAATATAATAAATTAATTAAACTCTTCTTCTTTTCGGAGGCCTGCATCCGTTATGGGGTATAGGAGTAACGTCCTTGATAAGCGTAATGGTAAACCCCGAACTCTGAAGGGCGCGCAGGGCTGATTCTCTTCCCCCGCCGGGCCCCTTGATATAAACCTCTAAATTTGTAACTCCGTAATCCGAAACCTTTTTTGCAACCTGTTCGGCGGCAACCTGTCCGGCATAAGGGGTGCTTTTTCTTGACCCCTTAAACCCGCTTGTTCCCGCACTTGACCATCCCAGCACATTTCCATTGAGGTCCGTAATAGAAACAATAGTGTTGTTAAACGTCGATTTTATATGAGCTATCGCGTTCTGGATATTTTTTATTTCCTTTTTTCTTCTTCCCGCATTTTTTTTTGGATTTGCCATTTATACCTCTTAAATATTATCTGGTTCTATTTTTTTAAACTGGATTTCCTGGGCCCTTTCCTTGTTCTTGCATTTGTCTTGGTTCTTTGTCCTCTTGCCGGTAAGCCCCTTTTATGGCGAAGACCGCGGTATGAACCAATGTCTATTAGCCTCTTAATATTCATCTGGGTTTCACGCTTAAGATCCCCCTCAACCTTGTATTCGCCGTCAATAACCTGCCTTATGCGGTTAATCTGCGTATCTTCCAAGTCTTTAACCTTTGTATGGATATCAACAGAGGCCTTTTCAAGGATCCTCTTTGAAAGAGCCCTTCCTATGCCGTAAATATAGGTCAAGGCTATTTCTATTCTCTTTTCTTTCGGTAAATCTATTCCGGATATTCTTGCCATCTTACCTCCCGCGTTAACCCTGGCGCTGCTTATGTTTCGGATTTTCACATATAACCCTGACAACGCCCTTTCTCTTAACAACCTTGCATTTATCGCATATTTTCTTTACAGAAGACCTTACTTTCACTTTAAACCTCTCTTTATTGCAGTTTTTCTTTTTTTATTCTATTAATTATTTACTTCTAAAAATAATACGTCCCCGCGTGAGATCATATGGCGACAGCTGAACGGTGACCTTATCGCCTGACAAAATTTTAATATAATGCATCCTCATTTTCCCGGATATATGCGCCAGAACCCTGTGCCCGTTCTCAAGCTCGACCCTGAACATCGCGTTCGGCAATGGTTCAATGACTGTTCCCTCTACTTCAATTAAATCCTCTTTGCTCGCCATTAAAATCCTCAGGTCAAAATTTCCGGGCCGCTTTCTGTTACGGCAACCGTGTGTTCGAAATGGGCGGACAAACCCCCGTCCCTGGTAACAACGGTCCAACCGTTTTTTTTAATTTTTATCTTGTGTCCGAACTCATTCACCATGGGCTCGATCGCCAGAACCAGGCCTTCTTCAAGAATTATACTGTCATTCTGCCTGGTATAGTAATTGGGAACCTGAGGTTCTTCATGAAGTTTAAAACCCACCCCATGCCCTACAAAATCACGAACCACGGAGAAATTATTTTTTAACACGAATTTTTCAATTGCACTAGAGATATCATTTAAATTATTTCCAGGAACTGCCTCCTTTACGCCTATAAAAAGAGATTCTTTTGTCGTACTTATAAGTCTAAGGGCATTCTCCGTTACGTTCCCAACGGGAACCGTAACGGCGCTGTCCGCGTAATAGCCGTCAAAATATATCCCGTAGTCTATGTTTACTATGTCTCCTTCCATTAGTTTTCTCTGTGAAGGAAACCCATGAACAACCTCATCGTTTATCGAAACACAAACCGAATACGGAAACCCCCCATATCCCTTAAAAGCGGGAAGCGCGTTCGCCTCCAGTGCTTTTTTCTCGCCCACTTTATCAAGTTCTATGGTTCTGAGTCCGGGTTCGCACATTGAAGAAAGTTCGATCAGAACGTTTTTAACAATACTACCTGCCTTCCGTATGCCTTCAATATCGGATTTCCCCTTCAGGTTAATCATTTAATCAAATAACTGATAGAATTTCCGCCTCAACCTCACGGGGCGTCCTTTCCCCGTCTATCCTGGAAATTTTACCTATTTTTTCGAAATGATCGACCAGCGGTTGGGTAAGGCTGTGGTAAACCTCAAGCCTTTTCTTGATTACGTCAAGTTTATCGTCATCCCTTGTTATTAGAGAAACTTTGCAGTCATCGCACTCCTCGTCATGTTTCGGGCGGTTATATTTCATATGATAAACCCTTTTACACTTTGGGCAAACCCTGCGGTTGGTCAACCGTTCGTATATTGCATCATCTTTTACGTTTATGTAAATAACCTTGTCAACCTCGAGGTCAAATTCTTTTAACATTTCCCCGAGCAGGGTGTTCTGCGATAAATCCCTCGGGAAGCCGTCGAACAGGAATCCGTTTTTTCCAATATTCGCCTTAATGTTGGCTTTAATCATCCTGGCCACTAAATCTGTAGGAACCAGCTCTCCCTTATCCATATACGATTTGGCGGTCATTCCCAGTTCGGTCTTCCTTTCCACATTTTCCCTCAGAAGGTCGCCGGTGGATATTAATACAAAATCCTTAAGATTGGCTATATTTTTTGCCTGTGTTCCTTTGCCAGCGCCGGGAGGCCCGATTAAAACATAGATTTTGCTTTTCATTTCTCACCCCAAAGATTATTAATTTTTATTTTATTTTTTTGAAGCTTTCTTTAAAAGGCTGTCGTAATTTCTGTAAAGCAGGTGCGACTGGATCTGGACTATCGTATCCATTGCGACAACCACGACGATCAAAAGACCCGTCCCACCGAAATAAAAAGGAACGTGAAACTTGTTTATAAGGATGGTCGGCAAAAGGCAGACGGCGGAAACATAAACCGCCCCAATAAATGTAACTCTGTTTAAAATCCTGTCAATGTAACTTGAAGTGGATTTTCCTGGTTTAATCCCTGGAATGTTTCCACCGTATTTCCTCAGGTCGTCAGCGACATCATTAACCTTAAATGTGATGGCGGTATAAAAAAAACAAAAGAAGAAGATTAAAAAGACATATAGGACATTATAAAGGAATCCGGCAGGATTAAAATAGCTTGAAACCTGCTCTAATACCGGTATTTTGATAAAATTAGCGATAGTAGCTGGGAAAAGAAGAATAGACATGGCAAAAATAGGGGGGATAACCCCGGGGGTATTTACTTTAATAGGCAAATAGCTGCTCTGTCCTGAATAAAGCTTTCTTCCCACCATTTTTTTAGCATACTGAATAGGTATTCTCCTCTGCGCCGATTCAACAAACACAATAAATCCTATAACGACGATCATCATTATCAATATCAGGATTAAAAGCATGATATTAAGTTCGCCTGTTTTCACTATTTTTATAGTATTCATAAACGCGGCTGGAATGGCCGCGACAATCCCCGCGAATATAATGAGGGAAATACCATTCCCGATTCCATGCTCGGATATTTCCTCTCCTACCCACATAACAAAAATAGAACCTGCGGTAAGGGCAATAACGGCAATTATCATGAAGCTTATCCCAGGGTTACCGACGACGGGCAATCCCTGTGGGCTCCTCATCATTTCCAGTCCGTAACTTATTCCTATAGATTGAACAAAGGAAAGACCGACCGTCCCATACCTTATGTACTGCATAAACTTCTTTCTTCCCGCCTCCCCCTCTTTCTGCAATCTGTCAAGCGACGGCCAAACCATGGGAAGCATCTGAAAAATAATGGAAGAGCTTATATAAGGCATTATCCCTAAAGAAAAAATAGAAAATTTTGAAAGCGCCCCTCCGGTAAACATATTGAACAGCCCGAAAAGATTATTATTCGCAGAGTTAAAAAATTGGGAAAGCGCCACAGGGTTGACCCCCGGAGTAGTAATATGCACCCCTATCCGGAAAACTATAAACATTAACAATGTATACAGTATTCTGTTTCTTAACTCCGGAATTTTTCCCAAATTTTCAAAACTCTGTGCCATTATATAATCCTGACGGTTCCCCCGAGGCCCTCAATCTTCTTCCGGGCATTTTTTGAAATTAGATTGCAGGTTAAATTAATCTTGCGTCCAATCTCGCCCTGGCCAAGAATTTTAATTTTTTCCTCTTTATTTTTAATTAGGCCTTTTTGTTTAAGAATATCAATATTTATTTCATTTTCTTCCATTTTTGAAATAACTTCCAGATTTAAAATTGCTATTTCCTCTCTTAAAGGGTTATTAAATCCCCTTTTAGGAACCCTTCTTATATAAGGCATCTGGCCGCCTTCAAATCCGGGCCTTACACCCCCGCCGGCCCTCGCGTTCTGCCCTTTGTTTCCTTTTCCCGAGGTCTGGCCGTGTCCCGAACCCGAACCGCGGCCCACTCTCTTCTTTCTTTTATTGTTGTGCTTTCCTAAATTACTCAAATTTAGCATTTATCCGTTTCCCCTAATTATTAGAAAGTGTTTCGGCGGCCTTATTCGCGCGGCCCCTTCTTTTAAGAACCTCTCCCTTATAATAAAAGGAGGTTATGCATTTTAACGTGGCGTTAGCGACATTATGAGGATTAGAGGAACCTATGGACTTAGCATAAACGTTTTTTATGCCGGAGAGTTCGAAAATTGCCCTCATCGCTCCACCGGCAATAATCCCTGTTCCTTCAGGCGCGGGTTTCATGAATACATAACCGGCTCCGTCTTTTCCATATTGTTCGTGAGGAATAGTATTTTTGTGCACCTTAACCCTGATCAGGTTCTTTTTTGCCTGCTCGGTGCCTTTCCTTATTGCCTCGGGGACCTCTTTTGCCTTTCCAAGGCCAATGCCGACATAATTTGCGTCCGGATCTCCGGCAACAACCAGAGCGGAGAATCCGAATCTCCTTCCGCCCTTAACAACCTTTGCCACCCTCGAAACGTGAATTACCTTGTCCTGGATATTCAAATCTTCAATATTAACAATCTGCAAAATGCCCTCCTAGAATTTTAGGCCGTTTTCTCTGGCCGCATCCGCCAGCGCCTTTACCCTTCCGTGATAAATATATCCATTCCTGTCAAAAGAAACCTCTGTAATTGATTTCTGTTTGCACAGGTTGGCGATTTCTTTTCCTATTATAACAGCAGTCGCGACATTACCGCCATGCCCCTTAATCTTGCCTTTAAGGCTTTTAGATAATGAAGAGACTGATACGATTATCCTGTTATCCGGAGAAAATACCTGGGCATAAATGTTGTTCAGGCTTTTAAAAATGCAAAGCCGCGGTCTCTCGCTATATTTCAAAACCTTTTTTATATGAGCTTTCCTTCTTATTCTTTTTTCAACTTTTTCTTTCATAAATATAATCCTTTTCTTAATTAATAAGGTCTATTTACCTGCCGCCTTTCCGACCTTTCTTCTTATAACCTCGTCAGCATATTTTATTCCCTTTCCCTTATAAGGCTCCGGCTTTCTTAATCCCCTTATCCTTGAGGCAACTAAACCTACAAGCTCCTTGTCATAGCCCTTTATCTTCAGGAGGGTGTTTTTTTCGACGCTTATGGTTATGCCCTCAGGAACCGCAAAATTTATTGGATGTGAATAGCCGAGGTTCAGAATAAGATTCTTACCCTTCATCTCTGCCCTGTATCCGATACCTATTATTTCTAACTCTTTTGAAAAACCTGAAACAACCCCATTTATTATGTTTGAAATAATGGTACGGGTAAGACCCTTGAATTTTTCATACTTTTCGTCGTTATCGCGCACTGACAGGGAAACTAAGGAATTTTCTACTTTTACGTTAATTCCCTCATGTATTTTTTTAGAGGTTTTCCCCAGGGGGCCGGAACAAGTAAAAATATTACCCTTAATATCTATAGTTACGTTTTTCGGGACTTCTACCGGAATTTTTCCTATTCTTGACATTTGTTCTTTCCTTTTATATTAAACAATCAAAATACCCTTAAAAGGGATAATCCGCCAACATTTTTTTCCTTGCATTCGGAATCGGTCAGTATGCCGGAGGATGTTGAAAAAAGTTCAACGCCAAGACCGTTTTTATAGGGCCTTATCTCTTTCGCTCCTTTATAAAACCTCAGGCTCGGGGTGCTTGTTACCTTTATTTCGAGAATTGTCGGCTTTTTATTTTCGAAATAGCCTAATTTAATTTCTATGTCCTTCATGGATTTCCCTTCTCTCTGCGTTACCTTGAAATCTTCGATAAAGCCGTCCCTCTTCAGGATGGAGCAAATTTTTTCTTTAATCCCGGAATGGGGAAATGCCACTTTGTCTTTTTGACCCTTATAGGCATTCTTAATTCTAAGGGCCATATCGGATATCGGATAATTCATAAATTACTTTTCCTCGCAAAACAATTTTATATTAATAACATAAGTATTTATCTTACCAGCTTGACTTCGTAACGCCGGGTATAAGGCCTTTTCCCGAAAGATCCCTGAAGCATATCCTGCACATATCAAATTTTCTGTAATAGCCTCTTGGCCTTCCGCACAAGGGACACCTGTTATGGGCCCTCACCTTAAACTTGGGCTTCCTTAGCGATTTCATAATCATTGACTTCTTTGCCATGAAATAACTCTCCTAATTCCTGAAAGGAAAATTGAAGGACTTTAAAAGTTTGTAACCGTCCTCGTTATTTTTTGCGGTAGTAACAATAGTGATGTTCATTCCCTTAATTTTTTCTATAAGCTCATAGCTTATCTCGGGAAAAATAACCTGTTCCTTGACGCCAAGGGTGTAATTTCCATAACCGTCGAAAGCCTTTTTCGAAAGACCCTTAAAATCCCTCACCCTTGGAAGGGATATGTTAATGAGCTTGTCGAAAAAGTCGTACATCCTTTCGTTTCTTAATGTGACAAAACAGCCTATTTCCTGGTTTTCCTTGAGTTTGAACGAGGCAATGGATTTTCTGGCTTTTGAAACAACAGGTTTTTGTCCTGAAATCTTCGCAAGCTCGCTTAAGGACTGTTCAATAATTTTAGAATTGGACGTTGCTTCTCCAAGACCCATATTAATTACAATTTTTGAAAGCTTTGGAATCTGATGGATATTTTTATATCCTGTTTCCTTTTTTAAAAGGGGAACAACTTCCTTTTTATAGAGCTCTTTATATCTTGAAGCCAATTTAAAAACCTCCGAAATTAGATTTCAGAACCGCATTTCTTGCAAATTCTTTTCTTGTTTTGATTTTTATCAAGCTTTATAGAGAACCTTACCGGTTTTTTACATTTGGAGCAATAAAGAGCGACGTTTGAAGGATCGAGCCCTGCTTCCTTATCGATTATCCCGCCCGGCTCCTGTGCGCTTCTCGGTTTCAGATGTCTTTTTATAATATTGACCTTCTCGACGAAAATCCTGTTCTTTTTATTGTCTATCCGCAGGACTTTGCCGGTCTTGCCCTTGTCTTTTCCTGCTAAAACAAAAACATTGTCATCTTTTTTTATTTTTATTGTCATATTATAAGACCTCTGGTGCCAACGATATTATTCTCATGAATTTCTTACCGCGGAGTTCCCTTGCCACAGGGCCGAATATGCGGGTGCCTATGGGTTCATTCTGGGCATTTATCAAAACGGCAGAATTATTATCGAACCGCACATAACTGCCGTCAGGCCTCTTTATTTCCTTAACGGTCCTCACTATGACGGCCTTCGAAACATCCCCTTTTTTTACCTTCGAATTGGGGATTGCTTCCTTAATTGAAACAACTATTACATCGCCTATCCCGGCGTATTTACGCTTTGATCCACCCAGGACCTTTATGCACATAAGCTTTTTTGCCCCGGAATTATCGGCTGATTTCAAAATTGTCTGCATCTGTATCATTAACGCTATCCTCTTTCGGTATTAAGTATCGGGTTACTCAGAAATTACTCTTTTTAAATTAAATCTTTTTTCTTTAGAAAGCGGTCTCGTTTCGACAAATTCTATTTTATCCCCTTCTTTGGCGATATTCTTTTCATCGTGGACTTTAAACTTCTTAACCTTCTTTATATATTTTTTATATAAAGGGTGCTTATACATATCCGAAACAATTGCCACCACAGTTTTGTCCATCTTGTCCGATGCCACAATTCCAATAAATGTCTTTTTCACTATTTGCCCCTGCCTTAAATATTTATTTCTGGTTAGATTCCTTGATTCTTTCGGTTAATAGGGTCTCAATCTGAGCAATATATCCCCTTATATTTTTTTTCCTTTTTGGATTGTCGAGGGAACCGATGGATTTTTGTATCGCAAGGTTAAAAAGCTCTTTTTTATAATCGGCTTCCTTAACCTTAAGCTCTTCGTATGTCATAACTTTGAGTTCTTTGTATTTCATGAATTAATATTCTCCCCTTTCAATAAAAGTGGTTTTGATGGGCAGCTTATGGGAAGCAAGCCTTAAGGCCTCCCGGGCTATTTCTTTTGTTATGCCCTCCATTTCATATAAAACGAGTCCGGGCCTGGCAACGCAAACCCATTCCTCGACGCTTCCCTTTCCTTTTCCCATCCTGGTTTCCGCGGGCTTTTTTGTTATCGGCTTATCCGGAAAAACCCTGATCCATATTTTTCCTCCCCTCTTTATAAACCTTGTCATCGCAATCCTCGCGGCTTCAATCTGCCTTGAGGTCACGTAACCGCACTCGAGGGCCTTAAGTCCAAAATCTCCGAAGGCAAGGGAATTTCCCCTGGAGGCCTTTCCCCGCATCCTCCCCTTCATTTGCTTCTTATATTTTGTCTTTGAAGGCATTAACATATGTATTCCACCTTTAAATTATAAATAATAATGGTTCGCGCCGGCCTTGTTTAAAGAATATCCTTTTTATAAATCCAGACTTTTATGCCGATTTTCCCGTAAGTGGTATTCGCTTCCGACGTCCCGTAATCAATTTCAGCCCTGAGAGTGTGAAGGGGAACCCTTCCCTCCCGGTACCATTCGGTCCTTGCAATTTCGGCGCCGGCAAGCCTTCCGCCGCAGGTAATCTTAATCCCCTTGGCTCCGCTCTTTAATGCCATGGAAACGCTCTTTTTCATAGCCCTCTTAAAGGCTATCCTTTTTTCAAGCTGTGAGGCTATGCTTTCGGAAACTAATGTCGCGTCAATTTCCGATTTTTTTACCTCGGTAACGTTTATATTAATATCCTGGTTTTTCGTTTTAATAAATTTTGAAAGTTCGGCCTTAAGGTTTTCGAATTCGGATGAGCCCTTTTTTCCGAATATCATCCCCGGCCTCGCACTGTAAACATCTATAATTAATTTTTCAGCCTTCCTGCTTATCGCTATTTTAGAAACACCAGCAGAATATAGCTTTTTTTTCAAAAATTTTCTTATTTTCAAATCCTCGTGCAAAAATTGCTGGTAATTGCGTCCGCCAAACCACTTTGAATCCCATGTCTGGTTTATTCCTAATCTTAACCCTATCGGATTTACCTTCTGACCCAAAATACCCTCCCTTCTTATAATTCCGCAAGAACTATTTTAATATTGCTCATGCGCTTTTTAATGGTAGCGCCCCTTCCCATTGCCTTCGGCATAAGCCTTTTAATTGAAAGAGACATGTCCACGTTTACCTTAGAAACCACTAAATTATCCGCATCAACCCTGCCGCTGAATGTGGCATTTGCAATAGCGGATTTTAAAAGCTTATAAATGGGAATAGACGATTTCTTGTTTGTAAATTTAAGTATATTAAGGGCTTCAAAAACGCGTTTTCCCCTGATAAGGTCCACAACCAGCCTTGCCTTTTGAGGAGAAACCCTTAAATATTTTAATTCGGCCTTATATTCCATTTCAAACCTCTTTAGTTTTATTTTTAGGACGCCCCGCCGCCGGGACCGGTTTTCACTTTTGCCTTCCTGTCCCCGGAATGCATTGTAAACGTCCTCGTGCCAGCAAATTCCCCGAGCTTATGTCCTACCATATTCTCACTCACAAATACCGGAATAAACTTCTTGCCGTTATGAACCGCAAAGGTGAAACCAACCATCGAAGGCAGTATTGTAGACCTTCTCGACCAGGTTTTTATAATCTTTTTATCGTTGGTTTCGAGCGCCTTTTCCACTTTCCGGGAAAGGGATTCATCAATATACGGTCCCTTTTTTATCGACCTTGCCACTGCTATTCTCCTTAATATCTATGTAAATTTATTATTTTATTTTACCTTGCGCCTGGAAATGATGAACCTTGAAGTTCTCTTGTTGTTCCTTGTTTTAAATCCTTTCGTGGGAACACCCCACGGGGTCACGGGATGCCTTCCTCCAGAAGTTTTACCCTCGCCTCCGCCATGCGGATGGTCAATAGGATTCATCGCTACACCCCTTACGGAAGGCCTTTTCCCCATCCACCTGGACCTGCCCGCTTTGCCTATACTGATATTTTCATGATCGATATTTCCCACCTGTCCGATTGTGGCGCAACACGCTTCAGGCACAATCCGCGACTCTCCGGAAGGCATTTTTATCTGCGCATAACCGTTATCCTTCCCGAGCAGTTCCGCGTAAGCCCCCGCGCTCCTTACAAGTTTTCCGCCGGTTCCCGGTTTTAACTCTATATTATGGATCATGGTCCCGACCGGTATGTTTACAAGAGGGAGGCAATTTCCCGGCTTAATATCCGCGCTCGCGGAAGCAATAACAAAATCCCCCTTTTTTAAATCATTGGGACACAGTATGTATCTCTTTTCTCCATCTATGTAGGCTAAGAGAGCAATTCTTGCGGATCGGTTCGGATCATACTCGATTTCTGCCACCCTGGCCGTTACATCCCTTTTATCTCTTTTAAAATCGATAATCCGGTACTTTTTCTTATGCCCCCCGCCCTGATGCCTTACGGTAACACGGCCATGGTTATTCCTTCCCGCATTCTTTTTATATTTGGAAAGGAGCTTTTTTTCGGGAAAATCCCTTGTTATCTCGGAGAAATCCGATACGCTCTGGAATCTCCTTGCGCTTGATGATGGTTTATATTTTTTGATCTGCATTATTATTTTCTCCCGATTATGCCTCTAAAGCGGAAATCTTTTGCCCCTCTTTAAGTTTTACGTAAGCCTTTTTGAAGTTAGACACCTTACCGGTAAATTTACCCGTCCTTCTGAATTTTCCACGCGTAATGGCAGTTGTGACGCTTTCCACCTTAACGTTGAAATATTTTTCCACGGCGTCTTTTATAAGTTTTTTATTCGCGTTCCTGTTTACCTTGAACGTGTAGGTATTCACGGATTCGCGTCCTTTCAGGCTTTTTTCGGATAAAACGGCCTTTTCAATCACACTCCACATCTCAATCATATTGAAAGATTCCTCTCCAGTTCTTCGTTAGCCTTGAGTGTAATCAAGGTTTTTTCATATTTAAGAAGATCGACGATGCTCGTCTCGTTTGTCGTGACCGCCTTATAATTCTTAAGGTTCCTTGTTGATTTGATAATATTTTGGTCTTTTCCGGCAGCGGGGATTATAATCATTCCCTTTTCAACGTTTAATTTTTCAAATATGGATTTCATATCTTTTGTCTTGATATTTTTTAATTCAAAATCCTCTATGAAAACAAGACGGCCTTCCTTTAAAAGAAAGGAAAGCGCGGACTTAAGCGCGGCCTTCCTTGCCTTTTTAGGCATATCCTTTTTGAAATTTTTATCGCTGGTAGGTCCAAAAATCGTACCCCCGCCCTTAAAGAGGGGTGAACGAATAGACCCGGCCCTTGCCCTTCCGGTCCCTTTTTGTTTCCAGGGTTTAATGCCTCCTCCGGATACGAACTTCCTGATTTTGGTAGATGCAAGCCCGAGCCGTTTATTGGAAAGGGTTAAAAGAACAAAATCCTTTATAAGGGATTCCTTTAAAGGGCTGTTATAAACACCATCATTAAGATCAACGGATCCGACTTTTTTATTTGCTTTATTTAAAACTTCGATTTTTTCAGGCATTATAAATCCTATTTATTTTAATGAATAATTATTTATTTAATTTTCTTCCAGAACTGTCTCCTCCGTAGACAAATACTATGCTGTTATTAGAGCCCGGAATCGCACCCTTAACGTAAAGAAGGTTCTGGGCGGCGTCAATCTTTATAACTTTGAGATTCTGAGAGGAACATTTAGCGCTTCCCATGTGCCCCGGCATTTTCAATCCCTTGAAGACCTTTGAAGGATAAGAGGACTGGCCTATTGAGCCTGGAACCCTGTGGAACATGGATCCATGGGTATCCCTTCCGCCATGGAAGCCCCATCTTTTTACGACGCCCTGATAACCCTTTCCTTTAGACACGCCTGTAACGGAAACAGCCTTTACATCATTAAAAACGGATACATCTATTAAATCACCTATTTTTAATTCGTCCTCTCCCGAGGTTCTGAATTCCTTCAATATTTTTGAAGGTGAAAGATTATTTTTAGAGAACTGGCCAAGAACAGGTTTCTTAAGCCTGAATGACTTGGCTTCCCCAAAACCTAATTGTACTGCATTGTATCCGTCGGTCTGCGTTGTTTTTTTCGAGACGACCGCGCACGGGCCGGCTTCTATAACGGTAACGGGAATTACAGTACCTTCCTGGTTAAAAACCTGCGTCATGCCTATCTTTTTACCTATTAACGCTTTTATCATATTTTAGAGACTCCAACTGTTAATTAAATCTGCTTAATATCGACATCTATGCCGCTACTAAGGTCAAGTTTCATAAGGGCATCCATAGTGGCCTGATTCGGTTCAAGTAAATCGATAATCCTTTTGTGGGTCCTCATTTCGAACTCCTCGCGGGATTTTTTATCAACGTGGGGCGACCTCAAAACGCAAAACTTATTGATTTTTGTCGGAAGAGGAATAGGCCCGCTAACCTTTGAACCGGTGCGTTTTGCGGTTTCGATGATTTCTATAACCGATTGATCAAGCAATCTGTGGTCATAGGCCTTTAATCTTATTCTTATTTTTTGAATATCCATAATCTTTTCTCTCTTTCCCCTTTTTGTGTTTTCCTTACTCTATGACCTCGGTTATTACCCCCGCGCCTACTGTATGTCCGCCTTCCCTTATCGCGAACCTTAATTCCTTTTCGGCGGCTATCGGGGTTATAAGCTCCACGCTCATCGCGACATTATCCCCGGGCATGACCATCTCTATCCCTTCGGGAAGGGTGCAGACGCCGGTAACGTCCGTGGTCCTGAAGTAGAACTGGGGACGGTATCCGTTAAAGAACGGGGTATGGCGGCCTCCCTCTTCCTTGGTGAGGATGTACGCCTCTACCTTGAACTTCTTGTGGGGGGTTATGGAGCCGGGCTTGGAAAGAACCATGCCCCTTTCCACCTCTTCGCGCTTTTTGCCCCTTAAAAGTACGCCGACGTTGTCCCCGGCCTGGCCTTCGTCAAGGAGTTTGCGGAACATCTCGACGCCCGTAACGACCGTTTTGGACGTGGGGAGTATGCCCACGAGTTCTATTTCGTCTCCGACCTTCACTATACCCCTTTCGATCCTTCCCGTGGCGACGGTTCCCCTTCCGGAGATGGAGAATACGTCCTCGACGGGCATGAGGAAGGGCTTGTCTATATCCCTTTTGGGGAGCGGTATGTATTCGTCTATCGCGTTCATGAGATCCACTATCTTCTGGGTCCATTCGTCGTCGCCTTCGGCCTCGAGCGCCTTAAGGGCGGAACCCTTTATGACGGGAACGGATTCCCCGGGGAAGTTATAGGAGGTTAAAAGCTCCCTTACCTCGAGTTCGACAAGCTCCAAAAGCTCTGGGTCGTCAACCATGTCGACCTTGTTCAAAAAGACGACGATGTAGGGGACGCCTACCTGGCGGGCAAGGAGGATATGCTCCCTTGTCTGGGGCATGGGGCCGTCCGCGGCGGAAACGACTAAGATGGCGCCGTCCATCTGGGCCGCGCCGGTTATCATGTTCTTAACATAGTCGGCGTGTCCCGGACAGTCCACGTGGGCATAATGCCTTTTGTCCGTCGAGTATTCAACATGGGAGGTGGCTATGGTTATACCCCTTTCCTTTTCCTCAGGCGCGTTGTCTATCTGATCGTAAGACTTAAAGGACGCGTGCCCCTTCCTTGCAAGGACTTTTGTGATGGCGGCCGTAAGGGTGGTCTTGCCGTGGTCAACGTGACCTATAGTGCCGATGTTAACATGCGGCTTCGATCTGTCGAATTTCTCTTTGGACATTGTTTGCCTCCTGCTATTTTCTATTTACCTTGTGATTTAGCGACAATTTCATCGGAAATTATCTTCGGAACCTGTTCATATTTAAGGAATTCCATTGAATAATTCGCCCTTCCCTGGGTCTTGGAACGAAGATCGGTTGAATAACCGAACATTTCCGCAAGGGGAACTTCGGCGTTTATAACCTGTATTCCAGCCCTTGCCTCAAGATTTATAATCTTTCCCCTTCTCGAGTTAAGGTCTCCGATAACATCTCCCATGAATTCCTCCGGCACAAGGACCTCAACTTTCATAATGGGTTCAAGAAGAGCCGGTGAAGCCTTTCTTGCTCCCTCTTTAAATGCCATGGACGCCGCGATCTTAAAGGCCATTTCAGATGAGTCAACCTCGTGGAATGAGCCGTCATAGACGGCAACCTTAATATCAACCACGGGATAACCGGCCATTACACCGGTTGTCAAAGCCTCGGAAATTCCCTTGTTGATTGCGGGGATATATTCGGAGGGAATAACGCCGCCTTTGATCTTGTTTTCAAATTCGTAACCCTGGCCTTTTCCGAGGGGTTCAAGCTCAAGCCAGACATGTCCATACTGGCCCCTTCCGCCCGATTGACGTATAAATTTTCCTTCAGTCTGGACTTTTTTATTAATTGTTTCCTTATAGGCAACCTGCGGCTTCCCGACATTCGCGTCAACTTTGAACTCCCTGACTAACCTGTCGACTATTATTTCAAGGTGAAGCTCGCCCATGCCCGATATAATGGTTTGGCCGGTTTCAAGGTCTGTTTTGACCTTGAATGAGGGATCTTCGACGGTAAGTTTCTGAAGGGAAAGACCGAGTTTTTCCTGGTCAGCCTTTGTCTTCGGCTCTATGGCTACAGAGATGACAGGATCAGGAAATTCCATGGACTCAAGAACTATGGGACGAGAATCGTCCGAAAGAGTATCTCCGGTTGTCGTGTTCCTAAGGCCGACCGCAGCCGCTATATCCCCAGCGTGAACCTCTTTTATCTCCTCTTTCTTGTTAGCGTGCATCTTTAAAAGCCTCCCAATCCTCTCCTTGGAATCCTTAACCGTGTTATAGACATAGGAACCGGAGGAAAGAACGCCGGAATAAACCCTTATGTAGGTTAATTGACCCGTATATGGGTCAGACGCAATTTTGAAAGCAAGCGCAGAAAAAGGCTCGCTTTCTGAAGCACTCCTGGTTTCTTCTTTGCCGGTTTTAGGATTAACACCCTGGACCGGAGGAACATCGACAGGGGAAGGCAGATAATCTATAATCGCGTCAAGCAGCGGCTGTACTCCCTTATTTTTAAAAGCAGAGCCGCAAAAGACGGGAACCACCTTAAAATCCAGGGTGCCCCTTCTGATAGCCTTTTTCGCGAGATCTATATCAACCTGTTCTCCCGAAAGATATTTTTCCATAAGAGCATCATCAAAATCGCAGGACCTTTCTATGAACGCGTCGTGGTATTTTTTTGCTTCAGCTTTATATTCCGAGGGAATATCGACAGTATCATATTCCGCCCCCATCGTTTCATTTTTGTATACAAATGCCTTCATTGTGGCTATATCTATAATACCCTTAAAATTATCCTCGAGCCCGAGCGGAAGCTGCATAACAACGGGAACCGCGTTAAGTCTTGTTTTAATCATGTCAACGCATCTGAAAAAATTTGCTCCGGTCCTATCCATTTTATTAACAAAACAAATCCTGGGAACACGGTATTTATCTGCCTGCCTCCACACAGTCTCAGATTGGGGCTCCACGCCGGCAACACCGTCGAACACCGCGACCGCGCCGTCTAAAACCCGGAGAGATCTTTCAACCTCTATGGTAAAGTCAACATGCCCCGGAGTATCTATTATATTGATGCGGTTCCCGTTCCAGAAGCAGGTAGTGGCGGCCGATGTGATTGTTATTCCCCTTTCCTGCTCCTGCTCCATCCAGTCCATTGTCGCGGTACCTTCGTGAACCTCGCCGATTTTATAGTTAACGCCGGTATAATAGAGGATCCTTTCGGTAGTTGTCGTTTTACCGGCATCTATATGGGCCATAATCCCTATATTTCTGGTTTTTTCTAAAGAAACTTTGTCTGCCACGTTGTCAAATTACCATCTAAAATGCGCAAAAGCCTTATTGGCCTCGGCCATCCTGAAGGTGTCCTCCTTCTTCTTAATTGAGCTTCCGCGGTTATTTGCCGCGTCGATTATTTCTAGCGCTAAATTTTCTTCCATGGATTTTTCATTACGCAATCTCGCAAAGCTTATTATCCATCTAATCGCAAGGTATAATTTCCTGTCGCTTCTAACCTCGACGGGCACCTGGTAGTTCGAACCTCCTATTCTTCTTGCTTTTACCTCAAGAACCGGTTTAACGTTATCTATCGCCTGCCTGAAAATCTTCAGGCCATCATCCTTTGTTTTCTCATGGACTATTCCCAGGGAATCATAAAATATCTTTTCGGCAATGCTTTTCTTGCCATCATACATTAGTTTATTAATAAACTTTTGAACTACCTTGTCGTTGTATTTTGGATCGCCGTCTGTTGTTCTTTTTACGGCTCTTTTTCTCCGAGACAATTTTCAAATCCTCACTTTAAATTATTATTTAGCCCTTTTAGTTCCGTATTTTGACCTACTCTGTTTTCTTCCGTTCACGCCTACGCAGTCGAGAGAGCCTCTTATTATGTGATATCTTACGCCCGGCAAATCCTTAACCCTTCCTCCCCTGATGAGAACGACTGAATGTTCCTGCAGATTATGGCCCTCTCCAGGAATATAGGAGGTAACCTCCATCCCGTTGGTAAGCTTCACCCTCGCAACCTTACGGAGCGCTGAGTTCGGCTTCTTTGGGGTTGTGGTGTAGACCCTTACGCAAACGCCCCTTTTTTGAGGGGATCCCTTTAACGCGGGAGAGGATGTTTTTTTAGAAACTTTCCTCCTTGCGCCCCTAATAAGTTGATTTATAGTCGGCACGATTTCTCCTGATAGTTTATAAATTATTCTATTTTATTTACTGCCCGAATTCCTTGATTTTTCTAAATCGTGGAAACCAAGATTTTAATATTTAAATATCTTTTTGTCAATACTTTTTTATATTTAGTTGGCAGGAAAAAATTATTCAACCTCGATATCGATCTTGGAATACCTTTCAGAACCGGTTCCGGCAGGTATAAGCCTACCCATGATAACGTTTTCCTTAAGGCCTGCAAGATTGTCCACCTTTCCCTGGATAGCCGCTTCGGTAAGCACTTTAGTGGTTTCCTGGAACGACGCGGCGGATATAAAGCTTTCGGTGCTTAAGGAGGCCTTAGTTATTCCCATGAGTTCAGGCTCCGCAATGGCGGGAATTTTCCCTTCAGCGATAATCCTTTCATTCTCATCGTCAAATATATTCTTGTCCACTACCTCGTCTTCAATGAACCTGGAATCCCCGACACCCTTCACCCTTACATTCTTAAGCATCTGCCTGACGATAACCTCGATATGCTTATCGTTGATTTTAACGCCCTGAAGCCTGTATACTTCCTGGATTTCATCAACAAGGAATTTAGCAAGTTCCTTTTCTCCAAGTATTTTAAGTATGTCATGAGGGTTCGGCGAACCGTCCATAAGGGGTTCCCCTGCCGCCACGTAATCTCCTTCATGCACGCTGACGAGCTTTCCTTTAGGAATAAGATATTCCCTCGGTTCACCATGTTTGGGAGTAATAACGACACGCCTCTTGCCTTTAAAATCCCGACCGAAGGAAACCTTTCCCTCGATCTCGATTATTCCTGCCCATTCCTTCGGTTTTCTTGCCTCGAACAGTTCGACCACTTTCGGCAAACCACCTGTAATATCCTTTGTTTTTGTGGTTTCCCTTGGAATCCTTGCAATGATATCTCCCGCAAAAACCTCATCGCCATCCTGAACGGATAAATGGGCTCCGATGGGCATGAGATAAGATTTTTCCTTCTCATGGGACTTGATAACCATTTTCGGCCTCAAGAGCTGGTTTCTCGACTCTATTATAACCTTTCTCGATAATCCCGACGTCTCGTCAACCTGTTCCTGCATTGTTTCATTTTCCCTTATATCTTCAAATCTGACCTTTCCTGAAATATCAGCAATAATAGGATTAATATAAGAATCCCAGTCGGCCAAATGGGTGTTCTTTTCTATTTTCGAGCCCGGCTCAACCTTTATCTTTGACCCATAGGTAAGCTTGATCTTCTCAAGCTCCCTTTCGTGCTCGTCATGTACTACTATTTCGCCGTTTTTATTTATAACGACATATTCATTTTCGCGGTTTTTTATGACGTTAAGATTATGGAATTTCACGATGCCGGAATACTTGTTTTCAATGCTGGTCTGCTCCGCTCTTCTCGAAACTGTTCCGCCGACATGGAACGTTCTCATTGTAAG
>JAKAPT010000071.1 GCA_021806885.1 bacterium
AAACGCCCCCAGTAAAATTAAGCCTGCATTCGTCGCATCCTTTGCATAGGGCGTTATATTCGCCGATATGCTCCGTCTGGGCAATGTATTTGCTGTCTGTTCCCGAAACGGCTTTCTTTCCGGTATATTCACTGATAGTCTGAACCCCGGTTCCGCAGGACAACACTACGATCGCCTCGGCCTCTTTAAGCTCCTCCTCTACAAAGTGAATATCCTCTTTTAAAACGCGTTTATCGCAGGGCTCGTCTATGGAAATGGTAAAGACGACGTCTTTGCCGGTATCCCTTAAAAATCTTTCCATATCTTTCACTTCCCTACTGCCGCCGGTAAGACACACCGAGGCGCAGGACGCGCATCCCACGATTCCGACCTTCTTATATTTCTTAAGGGCTTCGGTTATCTCTCTTAGATCCTTCTTTTCGGTTAAAAACATAATATATATATTCTCTTTTAATAAATTAAGGCACCCTTGCCAGTCTTACCTTGATAAGCTTTATTTCCTTTCCTCTGTGAACTTTCAGGGTAATTACCTCTCCGGGAGAAAATGTATGTATAAGCTTCTCAAAATTGGAAAAAGAATATATTCTCTGGTTATTAATCCTGGTGATTATATCGCCTCCGACCACATAGGTGGCATTTTTCATAATTATTATTCTTTTTCCTGCCCTAACATCTGAATCATAGGCCGGAGAGCCCTGAAAAACCTTTTCTACAAGAATGCCTTTTGCGGCATTTTTAATGCCTAATAGCGTGGCAAGTTCCGGAGTAAGCTTAATAGCCTCCACTCCAAGCCACGGCCTGATAATCCTTCCATATTTTATCAGCGCAGGTATATCCTTTTTCGCAAGGTTTATGGGTATTGCGAACCCGATATTCTCCGCGTTATTTGAAAGCTTCGCGGTATTGATCCCGATTACATCTCCGTTGTAGTCGATAAGAGGCCCGCCTGAATTACCAGGGTTTATCGAAGCATCCGTCTGGATAATATTCCCGTAAAACCGGGAGGAAGGAAAGAAAAGGGATCTCTTAAGGCCGCTTATTATCCCCGTTGTAACCGTCTGGTAGAGGTTATAAGGGTTTCCTATGGCTATCACCCTTTCCCCTACTTTAAGCGTTCCGGAATCGCCCATCTTAACCGGCACTATAGTCCTACCCTTAGGATTTATGTGAATTATTGCTAAATCTGTAGAGGGGTTTGTTCCAACGACGCTTGCCTTTACATTTTTATAATTAAGAAAACTTACAAAGATGCTATTCGCAATTCCTACTACATGGAAATTGGTAAGTATGTCGCCATTTTTATCGATAAAAAACCCTGTACCTATTTCTTCCTCAGGCATAATGGCGCCGTTTTTAAGCGTTATCACTCCAACTGTCTCAATATGTACGACGCTGGGTTTGAATTTGTTAAAAAGGGTTTCTACGATTGAAGAATTGCTATCCGGGTTTATAATCGAAGCAGCAAAAGAATTCTCCGAAGCGAAAAGAAGAATTGAAAAAATGAAAAAAATAAAAAGAATTTTTAAAGTTGCGCTTTTAAGCAGCTTCTGGTAAGTCATTTCTAACCCCCTGCCATTGTTTCGCCTGGTGCATAAAAGCCTCGAGCCTGAGCATAAGATTGGTACTTTCTTGACCGTCAAACCACAAATTTATCCAGGGAAAGTTATTCAAATCTTCCCGGAATTTCTTTGACAGGGTTTGGACTATCGAGCCGGGCATACAATGAAAGGGATGGATACTTACAACGCCTGAACAGCCTTTTTTTGCAAAATCTATTGATTCCCCCACCGTAAGGATAGCTTCCCCTCCCAGGGATAAATCTATATATTTTTTTGAATAGGAAAGTATCTTTCCTATCCCTGTCTCCTTATGGTTTCTCAATAATTTTTTAAACGGCCTGAATATGTTGTTTTCATCCTTTTTCTGATAATAATTAACAAGTATGCTAAGAAATATATCTTTAATTTTTCTGCTCATCAGGGCATTCATGGAATATTCATATGTTGTAAATGTTATCCACTTATACGTCGGGACAACTGATACCTCTCCCCCAAGGGACTCAATTTTATCTATAGTGAAATTATTTGTAAACTTATTTAATCTCAGGAATATCTCGCCTACGACGCCTATTAATGGTCTTTCTTCATCGACCCTTGGAATTTTTTCAAACTTCCTGGCGCATTCCGCCATGGTTTCATATAAATCCTTTCCCTTTTCTATTGAATCGGTAACTAATTTTATACATTCTTTGTAAACGGAGGCGGTATCACCCTTGTTTATCTCATACGGCCTCACCCTGTAAAGAGCCTTTTCAAGCGTATCAATCGCGACACATCCCTGCCACGCGACCCTCCTGAAAAGGACAGCCTTGTCCCCGACAAAATCGGTATAACTCTTCTTGGCGCTTGGAATAAGAAATTCCACTTCATTGTAGCCCATATTGTCAAGAACCATTTCATGAAGCCTGTTGTATTGTCCAAATTTGCAAGGGCCAGGGGATGTAGGCATGAAAAAAGCGGATTTTTTCGCATCAAAACCCGGTCTTTCTATTACCTTAATAATATCGCCCGTGGTCACGAAACAAGGCATGCACTCATTCCCGTTCGTGTATTTGAGGCCGAAATCAAGGGTGGACTCGTCCGGCTCGTCCATAACGTCGGAATCCACCCCGCACCTCTTGAATGCGGCGGTTAAGGCATAAGCCGCGTCCGACATATAGGGGATATATACCTTTTTGTCAAGGATGCCGGTATTTGTGCTATGCATGTATTAAAGTCCTTTATTATTATTTTTTTAAACCTCTTTTATATCTATTACTTATACTATACAACAAACATAAAGTCAAATTGCCTTAATCCTTTCAGATACGCATATTTACTATAATTTAAGGCTTAAAGCATAGGTGCTGATAAGGTGTTCCACCGGGATCTCTTTGCCCGTTTTCATTATACCCTTCTGGTCCATAAGGGAAACCATACAACCCGAACAAGATGTAAGAATTTTTTGGGGTGAGGCTTCGTTAATATCTTCAAATTTTCTTATTGTTATTTCCTTAGACAAATCGTAATGCCTTATATTGAACATACCTCCATTGCCGCAACAAAGGTCGTGTTTTAACGGTTTGATATTGAGCCCGAGGATTTTATCCGCTATAAAGCCCGCTTCTCCGATTATGCTTTCGGTTTGGCTTGACGGCTTGAATCCTTCCGCCGTTTTTAGATGACATGGTATATGAAATACCGCGTCGAAACCGACTTCAAGTTTCCCCTCTCTTATTTTTAGCCCCTCTTTCGAAACGGTCTTAAAAAAAACCCAGACATCGTAAAGCTTATTCGAAAAATCAAGAATATCAATGTAATTTTTATCTTCTTCGCCGAAATAAAGGAGATATAGCCTTTTTATCGAATACGAGCATGAAGCACAGGAGGTAACTATATAATCAAACCCCTTATTTTTAAAAGACAAAGCATTTTTTATAGCAAGTTCTTTAAAGGATTTGATATCCCCCGAAGACAGAAAGGGCAGGCCGCAACATCCCTGAGCGGAAGGTACGGCAACTTCAATTCCGTTTTTCGTAAGGGACAGGACGGTGCCCTGGGAAACATGAGGATAAACCCCGTTAAAAACGCATCCGCTGAAATATCCCACCCTCAACCCGGAAGAGCCGTTCAAGGATTTGAACACGGTATCTGGTCCCGAAATAAAAGGCTTTCCTGAAGGGCTGGGAACGTTCCTGTTTATGATTTTTTTAACCAACGGAAAACCAGACGCTCTGAGGGCAAAATTTAACGTGGATTTTCCTTTGATTTCCAAGGCTTTCAAGGCAAAGGATTCTTTTGAGGGCCATCCGCCCTTAAAGCCTTTTATTTTTGACTTTTCATTTATAATAAGTTCGTCAACCTTCACGCCGTTAGGACAAATTGAAGAACACCTGCCGCATAAAAGGCACTTTGAAAGAGAATCGTTGACCTTTGTCGGATTTAAGGCGCCGGGAAGAGCATTATCTTTTAAGACAAGCCTGGTTCTACCCCTGGGGCTGTAAAATTCATTGAGGGATATATTGTAGGTTGGACATACCGGAAGACATTTTCCGCAGTTGACGCAATCCAGATAGCTTTTAGCATCATCAATATTATTCAAAATATAATTACTTAAAACCCACTTTAAAATATTTTTCCGGGGTTTAATATAGAATATGGATCAAAAACCTTTTTTACCCCCTTAAGCAAATCCATATAATAATTACTGTACTTAAGCCCCATAAATTCTTTTTTCAGGATACCGATGCCGTGCTCCCCGGATATGCTGCCACCAAGTTCTACGGTTTTTCTCAGGATATCGGTTTTTGCCCTCTCACCCCTTTCAACCATTTCCAGGTCGGACTTATAAAGCATTATGTTAACATGGATATTGCCGTCTCCGAAGTGTCCAAAGTTAATTATCGGGATATTATACCTCGACGAGGTTTGGTTTATAAACGAGAGCATGCCGGTTATTTTGTTTACAGGAACAGCAATGTCATTATTTATTTTCAGGTCGCCATATTTTCTCAATGAGGGGGAAATTGCCCTTCTTGCCCCCATTATTGCATCTTTTTCGGAGTCTTTTGAAGAGGAAAAAAGGAAAACGGGAGAATATTTTTTAAGGATATTTTCGTAATCCTTTATGGATGTTTCCACCTCGCTTTTTGTCCCGTCGGCTTCGATAATGAATACAAATGCCCCTTTGAAGTCTATTATATCACTTTTAAAATAATTTTTCACCGCATCGATGGAGGATTTATCCATGAATTCAAGCATGGAAGGCTTGTTTTTATGCCTTAAAAGGGAAAGCGCCGCCATGTACCCCTCGTTTATATCATTAAATGATACAAAAATTAGAGAATTTGCTTCAGGCTTCGGAATAAACCTTAAAGTGATTTTTGAAAACAGGCCGAGGGTTCCTTCGGATCCTACAAGGAGCTGCGTAAGATTATAACCCGCCACGTCCTTCACCGTTTTGGAGCCCGTAGTTATTATCTCGCCTGTACCGGTAACAATCTCAAGGCTTTCGACGTAATTTTTTGTCACGCCGTATTTGACGGCCCCTGGACCGCCGGCACATTCGGCGACATTGCCCCCTATAGTGGAAAACTCATAACTTGCCGGGTCAGGAGGATAAAAATAACCCTTTTCCGAAAGGAAGGTTTTTAAATCTCCGTTTAATATTCCGGGTTCAACGGTTACAAGCATATTTTCTTCATCAAGCTCGAGAATGCGGTTCATTTTTGTAAATGAGACGACGACTCCCTTGTTTAAGGGGAGACTGCCCCCAGAAAATCCGCTTCCGGAGCCCCTTCCGACCAAAGGCGTATTATTGTAGCTTAAGCATAATTTAACTATTTTGGAGATTTCTCCGGTAGTGAGGGGGAAAACGACGATATCTGGAAAAAATTCCTTTAAGGTCGCGTCGTAAGAATAACAAAGAAGTTCCTCCTTGTCCCTCAAAACCCGCTCGTCGCCCAGAAGATCCCTAAGTTTGTCCGCAAGCATAATTTCTATTCCTCATTGCCTCTGCCGCAGA
>JAKAPT010000072.1 GCA_021806885.1 bacterium
CGTTCGGAAGGGCCTTCTGGAGGAACGGCTTCCGCCTTCCCGGCACGGACGGCACCCCGGCCGACGCCACCCAGATATCGGCGGGCCTTAGCCTTCCCAACCCGTGGCCTGTGCCCATCATGGTAGAAGGTACAATAAGCTACGAACATATAACCAACGAGAACGTCTCGCCCTCGACCGACGCCTTCGGCGCCGGAGCGGACATCGTGGACGCAGGAGCCTTCCCGCTCTACAACCCGCTCTTTAATTCGCTTTCGTTCTATGTTCACATAGGCATCCCCGGAGGAACCATGAAGCAGGTAGTAGCCTCCCTGAACGGACTGGGCTACGGCTTCGGCATTCCCTCGCACCTGTTCAACTTAAAACTCGGCCAGGTTACGACCGCAAGCCCATATTTTTACCGGCAGCTTCCCTCGGTAGCTAATAAGTTTGTGTGGCTCAACGTCGGTTACGATGGGGAAGCCGGCCATTTGATACACGCAAGGAACCCCGGCTTCGCCCTCTACGGAACACCCGGATACCACCTGTGGTACAAGGTGACGGTTACGAACGACGAAGGTAAAGGACCGGCATGTTCTAACTATATCTTTATATTTAGCTCTTATTCAACCGGTCCTTGCGGCGTAGGCACCGCCTCCGGCGGAAACGATAAGGTCTCCAACGCCATAGAGTATTCCTACCAGTTAAAGGAATACATGCCCACTTCCATGGGCCAGTTCGAGTTAGGATACTACGGGGCAACCGTGGCGGAGCCGATTACCGTAAATAATATTGAATTTCCTGGTATTTTGATTAATCATGCATCCTGGACCAACCGCATAATGATAAACGGCATAGACGCCGACCTTGCTAACGACGTATGGGAGCTCGGCGCGACCTACATGGTTCAGAGCGACTCCAATCCTTACTCCAACAACAATTCTGTTTCTTACACCCTGGTCGACGGTTCGACGGCGTCCGGCCAGACCAACGGCTACAGCACCTTTGAGATATACGGGCGCTACATCCTTCCCATCATGAACAACGGGATAATGCTCAGCGCCGCTTACGGCCAGTTCTCCTGGACACACAAAGACCTGCAGGAAGGATTTATGGACCAGAATACGGGTCTCTTTTTTCCCAACATTTGCACAGACAACGCCGGCCTTTATCAGAACGGCACTTACATTCAAAATAATGGTTGCGAAACCGAGGGTATAAAGGATGCCTTTGGTATAGAAGCCGATATCAACCTGGCTTTGAACGCGCATCTCTTCCTTGGGTATGGGTGGACCAATGAAGACCAGAATAACGGTTTCGAAACTGGATTAGACTTCGCGTTCTAATATAACGTTAGTCATTTCGATTAAAATGCCAAAGGCGGGTAAAACCCGCCTTTGGCATTTTTTATGTTTGTTTTTAAAAGGTTTATAAAGGGAATGTGCCGGTCCAGAATTAAATTATTTCACCCGGTTTTTCCAGATATTTATTTGTCATTTAGACAATGTCGAAATGACAAATTTTAGAATAGATGTTGTAAATATATATTTATATTGTTATATATAACTCGTTCAAATGCCTATATACAAATAAGCAAACCACTTCTTGAATAACTAAAATCGGGTTCCCATATTCTGGCATATTTATTGCTCCTTATTTAAAAAAGGAGAAATAAAATGAAAATCGACGGTCTCATGGTTGGGTTAAAGAGAAGGGTAAAAGGCTACATTTTATCTTTTAAGCCTAAAATTATCGACAGCGAAACATTTAAATGCCATATTTATTACATAGCATTTTATGGGGTAATTCAAAAAGTTAAACAAAGGTACGGTATTTCAAAAACAAAGATGATGGAAGCCGTATCGAATGCCGTTCAATTAGCTATTGAAGAACTTATGGATAAAAACATTTATATCCATACTGAAAGCGGCCATGATATGCTTTTTTTGAATGCCGCCGTATAAAACGCAGAAAAAACTTTAGCGATAACTCCAAGAGATATTGTTTGCTTTTATACGATATGCTGTAATACCTGATACCGCGGCTTTTTTCTGTAAATTGAAGCCATTATTATAGGTAGTAAACCGGTATTTTACCAAAGCGGCTTATTTACGCCTGTTTTAGATGGTGCCCCCGACCGGAATCGAACCGATGGCCAAAGGTTTAGGAAACCTCTGCTCTGTCCTTCTGAGCTACGGGGGCTTAAGGGGCTAAATCCTTATAATTATATTATATCTGCGATTCTAAAACAAGGACTTTCCCATTATTCCTTTCTTGTTTTTAATCCAAATTTATATTAATATATCTGACATGAAAGGCATTATCCTGGCCGGCGGAAACGGGACAAGGCTCTATCCTATTACCATAAGCACATGCAAGCAGCTTCTTCCCGTTTACGACAAGCCGATGATTTATTATCCGTTATCCTCCCTCATGCTCTCGGGTATCAAAGATATTTTAATTATATCCACCCCGCTGGATCTGGATCGTTTTGAAAAGGTGTTCGGAAACGGAAACGAGATAGGATTGAACATTGTATATAAAGAACAGCCCGAACCAAACGGCCTCGCGGAGGCGTTCATTATCGGACAGGATTTTATAGGCAAAGATAATGTTTGCCTCATCCTTGGAGACAACATATTTTACGGCCATGCCCTTCCGGATATATTTTTACAAGGAAGAAATCTCCTCGAAAGTAAAGGTGGAGGCGTAATTTTTGCCTATTATGTTGACGACCCTCAAAGATATGGCGTTATAAGCTTTTCGGAGAGAGGAGAGGCGCTTTCCATAGAAGAAAAGCCAAAAAATCCCGTATCCAATTATGCCGTCACGGGTATATATTTTTATGACAATGATGTTATCGGCATCACTAAAGACCTGAAACCATCCCGGAGGGGCGAGCTTGAGATTACCGATGTAAACAATGCATATCTTCGGTCGGGCAGGCTTTCGGTTTTAAAACTTGGAAGGGGACACGCCTGGCTCGATACCGGTACGCCCGAGAGCCTTTTGGACGCGTCCAGGTTTATAGAAATGATGGAAAAAAGGCAGGGTCTGAAAATAGGATGCATAGAAGAAATCGCTTACAAAATGGGATATATAACCATCGAACAATTTGGAAGGCTTGCGGAAAAATATTCCAAAAGTTCGTATGGAAAATACATGGTGAAGGTCGCGGAAGAAAGCAGGTCGGTTAAACCGCGGGGTAAGTAACAGTCTTAAGGAGTGTATTTATAATCAATTATAAAAAAGAAGAATTTAGGGGAAATTAAAAAATGAAAAAGACTTTTACCACATTATCCATATTCGTCATTATAACTATTTTAGGGGGGTTTTTATCCGGATGCGAGTCCACCAACAGCACGCTTGAAAAAACCCATATAATGAACAACGGGTGTTTTATAACCTGCAAGAATAATAAAACAGGCAATAAGGCCATACTTTCCAGGAATATGAATTCAACTCATAAAAAAGATGTTAATCATAATATAATTAGTTGAAATACTTCCTGAAAATAAAATAATTCAGCGTTATTCGCCCCACCTACACAAGCCAGCGACTGCTTACCTAAAACGCACAGGACTGGAGATCAGCGCAGATCACTCCAGTCTCGAAATTCAGCGCGGCCAAATATTTTTGTTTTAAAAATTGCGTTTTTGCTGTAAAATACCATATAAAGTTCTTTTTTAAAGGCCCCATAGTCTAGCGGTTAGGACGTTGCCCTCTCACGGCAGTAACACGGGTTCGAATCCCGTTGGGGCTGCCATTTTTTTTATGTACCCGTCTTTTACGCGCCCATAGCTCAGCTGGATAGAGCGTCAGACTACGAATCTGCAGGTCGGGGGTTCGAATCCCTCTGGGCGCGCCACCTAAAGTAATTTTCCAATCACTGTTTCTTGCGCCGGTTTATTATCGTTTCTTATGCTCCACCGAACGCCGAGCATGACCAAGCGGTACAGCCATTTAGTGCCTGATACGCTGAGGAAGGCGGTTAACGACGTTTGGGACAGGCATAAATAAAATTTTCTTATAACTTAAAAAATAGGTGGGATAGTAATGCCAGGCTCAATTATACCTTCCGGGTTTATCGAAAACAAAATCTATCTGATTCAGGGTGAAAAGATGATGTTAGATTCCGAACTTGCGGAATTATACGGCGTTACCACAAAGAGACTTAACGAGCAAGTCAAACGTAATATAGACAGATTTCCTTCCGACTTTATGTTTCAGTTGACAGAAGCGGAAAAGTCGGAGGTGGTCGCAAATTGCTACCACCTTAAGAAACTCAAATTTTCTCATAATCTGCCGTATGCCTTTACCGAACATGGAGCAATTATGGTTGCCTCGGTTATAAATAGCAAAATAGCCGTAGATGCAAGTATTAATATCGTAAGGGCGTTTATCAAATTGCGTCAAATGCTTTCAAGCAATGCGGAGCTTGCGAAGAAACTGGAAAATCTCGAAAAGAAATACGACGCACAGTTCAAAATAGTATTTGACGCCATCCGCCGGCTTATGGCTCCCCCTGACAAGCCAGCAAGAAAGATAGGATTTAATGTGGCAAAATAAACCTTTAAGGCAGACCCCATGTATGCCTTATTAAAGGTTTAACCGCCCGCATTAAACCTAAAACCGATAAAATATCAAAACCGGCTATTTACTTAGATAAATAGCCGGTTTTTGTTTTTCAGAAAATCCTGGAACTAATACCCGGTCCTCTTCGTAAATTGGAGTTGGATAAAAAAGAGTGGAAATGACAAATATCTGGTTAAACGGGTTTAACCGCAAAAGTAATAAAATGCACTGACAGGAAAATACGCCGGGGAATCACGAGGGACCTGGGCCACGAGAGTCTTCAGCAGACGAGGAAATATCTGGGGTGGGAAGTAATCCTGAGGCCTTTATTTTATTTGTTTTACTGGATTTTTTCTGATAAAATGAAAAAAAGTTTTATAAATATTTTCGCTCAATTTAATCCATAATAACCTGAAGAAATAGTAAAATATGGAATCAAACAACAGAGAAAACGGTGGGGTAGCTGCAATCATGAAAAGAGAAGGATATGGTTAAATCTTGAATTAGCGAAGAAGCCGGTAAGTTGCTTTGAATATGTAATCGTTCATGAGTTAATACATATAATAACAAAAAAACACAGTAACGAATTTTTTCTTTAATGGAAAACCATCTACCTAACTGGCGAAGCATAAAAGAAGAACTGAATAGATTTATGTTGTCTGAAGAAAAATGGAGTGTTCCAATATGGCTAATTGTAATTTAAAAACAATAAGTTAAATAAATAGCCTCAATAATCAATATATAAAAAAAATTATCGTTTAATTTTTTTCAATGAGCACTTCTACATTATCAATAGATGAGGTTAAAAAGATACATGATATTCTTGTTGATGATTTTTCTAATACCAAAGACCCAATTCTTCCTCCCGGCATAAAGAATGAGGACTTACTTGCTTCTGCTGTAAGCAGGCAAGAAACCA
>JAKAPT010000073.1 GCA_021806885.1 bacterium
TTGCCGTCGAGATATTAATCTGTAAGTATTTATTTTTTGTATAGCCGGTAGAAGAGATAAAGTTATTGTTTTGCAGCGCCTGTGAAACCTCGAGGGGGGTAACGTTAAATTCCGCCATTTTTTTGGGATTAAGCCATATTCTCATGGCAAAGGATTTGTTTCCGAAAATGGTTATAAGTCCAACCCCGCTCACCGATTGAAATTTAGGTCTTACCGCCCTTGTTATGTAATCCGTCATCTGGGATGATGTCATGGAGCTTGACGTAAAGGCGAGATAGAGGTACGCGACGTTGTCTATCGAGGTTTTTGTAATAATCGGGAGCTGCGCTTGTTTGGGGAGCTGGTTTAAAACGCTGTTTACTTCGGAAAGGACCTCGGCCAGGGCGGCGTTAGGGTTGTAATTAAGTTTCATGTAAACATTTATGGTGCTTGCGCCTTCCAGGCTGGAAGAGGTCATATAATCTATGCCTTCAGCGGAACCTATCGCCTGTTCGAGAGGGGTTGTGACAAATCCCTGTACCACGTCTTCGCTCGCGCCGGGATAAACGGTCGTGACGGTAATAAGGGTATCGGAAACCTTTGGATACTGCCTTACCCCAAGCTCGGTTATCGACCTTACCCCGAGCATCAGGATTATAAGGCTTAAAACAATGGATAAAACCGGCTTTTTAATAAAAATGTCGGTAAATTTCATTAATAGCTTGTCCTGGTTCCATTAGGTTTGGAAGAACTCCGGCCCGGTGAGGCGGGCCGCGGCATGGTTTTCTGAACCCCGCTGGGCTTAATCGGCATTTTTTCTCCAGCCTGGCTCTTGATTATTACTGCTGAACCGTTTTCAAGCCTGACCTGTCCGGCCGTTACGACCATCTGCCCTTTTTTCATGCCCTTTAAGATTTCAATCCTGCCATTTTTTTCGGACCCCACTGTGACATAAACGGTTTTTGCGGCATACCGCCCCTTATTTTTTTCCACTATATATACAAAATCGCCGTAAGGATTGTATGTTACCGCTGTCGCGGGAATGGTTATAATATTCTGAATAAGAGGCAATTCCACGCTTCCGGTCACGTACATCCCCGGTTTCAGAAGCAAGCCTTTATTTTCTATCGATACTCTTACGATAATATTCCTTGAAACATTGTTTACATTGACGCTTATAGCTTTTATTTTCCCGGTAAATGATTTTTCGGGATAGGCGTCAGAATATATTTTAACCGATTGCCCCACCTTTATATGTTTTATGTCGTTCTGGGGAAGCGTAAAATCCGCGTAAACAGGGTTTACGGAATAAAGCGGAATAATGTTCGCGCCCGGGTTTATATACTGGCCGAGATTTACCTGGGAGGGATCCCTTACCCCGAGCACGCCGGAGAAAGGCGCCCTTATGTACATATTATGGATAGTGGTAAGGGTTTGACTTATAAGCGCCTGGTTTTGCTCCATGGTGGAGAGCATCTGGATATATGAGGCTTTCGACACGGCGTTTTTAAGGTATGCCTTCTTGTACTGCTCATAATTGAATTTATTGATTATAAGCTGTGCCCTGTATTGCTTAAGCTGGTCAAGCTGGAGCGAATCGTCGAGTTTAACGAGAAGTGTCCCCTTTTTTACGAACTCTCCCGATTTGAAAAAGATGCCGACAACCTGTCCTGGAACCTGCGTCGTAATATTTACCGACTGGGGGGACGATATGCTTCCTATAGCTTGAATTAAAGGTTGCCAGTTTCCCGAGCGGGCTATTGAAACCGAAACATACGCCGGCGGGAACTTCATGTGAGACATGGCTATTTTATTTTTATAGCCTACGTATGCCTTGTAGCCGAAAAGACCGCCGAAAACTGCGAGAAGAACTATAAATGCCAATAAAAATCTTTTGACCATAAAATATCCCTGTTAAATAAAGTATAATATATATATCTGTTATTTGTAGCGCCTAAAAATTAATATTGACAATATGACTTTATAGTCAATATAATATATCAACATTAAAATAGTCAATAAAAAATTTGCATAACTCTCTTCTTTCTGAATTTTTATGAAAATTTCCATATTCGTTCCCCTATCGTTTTTGTTGGTTTTAACCGCCTTTGTCCTTCCCGGCTGCGCACTTTATTCCGCTCCTAAAAAAGTAAGCGTAAAGATTCCTTTAAGGCTAAAATATACGCCCTCAAAAAATAAAAACATAGCTTACAGGCTACCGTCATCGGGAAATAAATGGTGGAAAAATTTTGGCTCTAAGGAGCTCGACGCCCTCGTAAATGAATCTCTTAAAAATAACCTTGAATACAGGATGGCCGTAAGAAATGTCCAGATAGCCAAAACATACGTGACCCAGAATGAATCCGGCCTTTTTCCTTCCATAAATCTTACGTTCTCGACGACAAGAAATAAGCTTTCGGGATATGAGACATCAATTTTTTCCTCAGGCTCCTCCAAATCCTCAATTATCTATAACCTGAATCAGGCCGGTCTTACAGCTTCATATGAAATTGACCTGTGGCACCGGATTGCTAATTCCGTAAATGAAGCCGGCGCGAATGTTTCTGCTTCGAAAGAGGAGGCAGAGGTCGTCAAGCTTACCCTCCTCAGCAACGTGGTTAATTCCTATTTCCAGATTTGCTATTTAAACTCGGAAATAAAAAATCTCGAGGAACAGTATATCGGGCAGAAGGAAATTTTCAGGCTGAATAATATTCTATTCAAGGATGGAATAGAAGACGAGGGGGCGGTCCTCCAGGCGAAAGAAAGTCTTGAGATTATGAAGACCTTTATAAACTCTTCAATAAGATTAAGGGAAATTTCTAAAAACACTCTTGCCTACTATATCGGCGAATATCCCGAGGATTTAAAAATTAATTTTCACTGCAGGGGGATTAAATCAGGAATGTTTAAAAATTTGGTTCCATCGGGTATTTCATCAAAAATGCTTATAAAAAGGCCGGACGTGAAAGAAGCCGGATATTCCGTTATATCCTTTTCCTACGCTAAAAAGGAAAGCCTTGCGAATTTCTTCCCGGTATTTTCACTCACGGGAAACTACGGGTATGCCAGCACAAGCCTTGTGAATTTTATTTCCAACGCGAATAGCGTCTGGAATTTCGGGCTGGATATTCTGGCTCCAATCTTTAACTATAAACAAAATATTAGCATATACGAGAGGTCGAAGCTTCAGTATAAAAACGCGGTCCTCAATTACAGGAATACGGTCGTTAACGCCTTCAAGGAGACAGATGACTCTCTTATAACCTACATGAAGGATTACGATACTTTAAATAAATACAGGAATACCTATTTATACGCAAAAAGGATCTACGGAATGGATGAAGAGCGTTACAAAGACGGCATCGAAAGCAGGATTTCCTTTCTTTCTTCGAGGCTGAATTATCTAAGCTCCCGATATAACCTTATGGTCCAGAAACAAATCCTGATAAGCGATGTGATAGGCGTATATAATGCCCTTGGGATGGGGCTTTAGATAAAGCGGGCAAACTGCCCGTTTTTCATGCTCAGCCGAAACCGCTGCGCCCCCCCCCACAGGAAGAACCTGAAGGAACATAGCCCGAAGAACCTCCCGTACTGGAGAAAGAGCTCATCTTTTTGACGGGTTTTTCCGCCCCGCATACGGGGCATTTCAGGTCGTCGCCCTTTTCGCCGGGGCGCATGTATAATTCAAATATTTTTCCGCATTTTTTACACTGGTATTCGTAAATCGGCATATTATTGTCCTTCCTTTTTAAATATCATTTTTCCCGTTACAAGTTTTATATAGTAATAATCCAGGTTTAATTTATACAATGAATCTAAATAATTTATCCTTGCGGCCTTATACTGGTCAAGCGTCTGGTTAAGGTTTATCAGGGTTGTTACTCCCGCTTTATATCTGTTCTGAGTAATCCTGAGCGTATCTTTCGCATTAAGGGCCGCAAGGGAAGCGACCTTCGTATTTGTCAAATCGGTCCTATATTGCAGATATGCTTTTCTTACCTGCATTTCGATTTTGTTTTTAATGAGTCCTTCATATTCTATCATAGTATTGTAATCGCTTTTTGATTTCTCGAGGTTATTATAGTCGTATAATCCCGAAAATATATTAAAATTAAGCATTATTGAGAAGGCATAGCTGTACGCGTCGTCCGGATGGATTGCCGGGCCGTTGCTGAAATAATCATATCCCGCGACCAGGTTTGGAAGGAACTTTCCATAAGCCTGCATTATCCCAAGCTTCATATTCTTTTTATTTAGTTCAACCTCTTTATAATCGGGCCGGTTATTCATGGCCTCCCTCTGCAGTCCGGCAATCGAAAGAGATTTGTTATAAGGCGCCGTTTTCAGCTCGGAAGTTAATTCATATTTCGAGTCTACGTCGACCCCCATATTTATGTTCAAAAAATATCTTGCGAGTTTATAATTCTCTTCGGCGGATGCCAGCTTTTCTTTCATGGAAGCAAGATTGACCCTGGCCCTTAATACGTCGGAGGATACGACCTGCCCGGCCCTGAACAGATTTTGGGCGATAGTTTTATATTCACCGGCGGTTTTGACCATGTTTTTCATGAGTTTTACGTATTTTTTGGCGAGTTCGGCAGAGTAATAAGCCTTTGCCACGGAATAAAGAACCTTTTGCTTTGATTCGCTTAAAACCATTTTCAGGGCCTTCCTGTGAAGAATAGCCCTTTTGTATCCATAATATACTTTACCTCCCATGAAAAGGGGCTGTTCAATCTCAAACGCGGATTCATAATTATGTATCATTCCGGGGTTATCCAGAAAAGAGGGGCTGAAGTAATAGTTGACATTGGAATTGCTTAATTTCCTTTCATTCAATATGCTCCCGAAAGCATACAATGGGTTGTCGGTATTTATATATATTTCGTGGAAATTAATCCTCGGAAAAAACCCGCTCATTGCCTCATTTTCCCCATAGGAGGCCGAGGCAAGCTTTATCGCCGAAATCTTAATCATCTTGTTAAATTTCAATGAATAAGAAAGGGCCTGGTTTATGGTCAGGGTTTCTCCGTATATTCTTTTGGGGTTAAGGCAATAAACAGCTGAAAAGGAAAAAATTATAGAAAAAAATACCGCTATAATAATAGGTTTTATTTTCATGAATATTTATATATATTGATAATTATATATAGTAAAAAAGAAATTACCTTTTATTTATGTTTTTTAACCGCCCATTAAATCCTTGAAGATTTTTTCTATTCTTTTGTCGGAAAGCTGGTAGCACATCATTACGCCGTCCCTCTTCGAGCTAACGATCCCTTTGTTTTTTAAGGATACAAGATGCTGGGAAACAGTCGCCTGCGGAAGGGCCAGCGTTTCCCATATGTTTTTTACGCAGGATTTATTATTTATAAGAACTTCAACTATTTTAAGCCGAACCGGGTGCCCAAAGATCGGA
>JAKAPT010000017.1 GCA_021806885.1 bacterium
GCGGCCGTGATCACAAACGAGGTCAATATTGATTTTTTAACGCCCATGAAATCGATTATCCTGTCCGAGTAATAGGTTAGAATTATCCCCGTCACCGCGGATATAGATATCAAAAGACCGATATCCGCCTTATTGATGTTCATAATTACGGAACCTACAAGGGGAACCAGCTCCCTTCTCGAGCCAATTCTCGAAAAGAAAAATGAAAACGTCAAGAAACACAAGGCGAGGAAGCTCATGTTTTTTAAAGTTAAGAGGTACGAAGACAGAGCGTTCTTTTTTGGTTTGCCGGCTCCTCCGATTTTTATTTTGACGTCCTCGTGGTCTTCAATTTCTATAACGGAATGATTATCGCCGGCGTAAGCGGTTTCTTCGTCGTGGGCAAGCTGAATAAAGTTAAGGACTCTCCTGTTGCGATATGCCACGATAAGCCCGATCGCCATGATTATGGAATAGAGAAGAAAGGCGGATTTATCGGAAAAATAAAATGCCACCAGGGCTCCAAGGAATGGGGCCGAACCCATCGACAGTCTTCTCGCTATCATGTACGCGCTTAAAACCCTTGCCCTTTTCTCGTTTTGATAAAGGTGTTTTGTCAGAATTATCATAGAGGACGTGTTTATTATTCCTGACCCAAACCCCTCAAGAAACCTGAAAACAAATAGCTGGTAGTAATTGGTTGAAATAAGGTACCCAACCGCTCCGATAAAAATCGAAAGTATCCCGATGTGCATGAACTGCGATTTGAACTTTTTGCTTAATGCGCTTACGGGTATATTAATTAAAATCCTCGCGAGGCCGAAAGATGCAATTATTAGTCCCACGGTGAATATGCTAGCGCCCAAGCTGTTGGCATATAAGGGAAGGACGACGGTATTTAACCCAAGGCCGAAATCCGCAAGGACGATTGTGGAAAGAATCGCGATAATTATATTTCTCGTCGAGGGCTGATTGTTTTTATCGGACATAAGCCAGCATTTTAATATTTTGATGACTTAATAGTCAATATAAAGAAAATTCTAATAAGAAATAGCATGGCGGTTTTGACAAATCAAAATAATATGATAAACTTTTTATTAAACCCGGGGGGTAATTATTTATGGAATATGACGAGAAGGGAGTAAGCATAGTTCCCCTCGATTTTAAAAAAGAGATATTTAAAGAGGCCCGCAAAGATTTCCGTTACGACGAGTATGTGCTGGGATGCCTTAATTGCGGCGTCTGCACGGGGGGTTGCCCTCCCCACAGGTTTTTTGACTTTTCTCCAAGGATTGTCCTGCAGAACCTGAAAACAAAAGACCCCGAATTAATATGGACGATGATGGACGAGTATATTTGGGCATGTTTTCAGTGTTTTACCTGCGCGATGATATGCCCGTTCTTGAATAATCCCGGGGGAGCGATAGCGATTCTAAGGGAGATAGCCGTAAGAAGGGGTTTCGAGTCGGCTAGAAAGGTATTAAAACCATATTCGAGGGTGCTTCTTAAGCTTACCGCCTACGGCAACCAACTTTCCCCTGACATGATCCAACCCGATTTTTTCCCTGACTGGGGGCCGGATATCTCATACGCCTCCGCTGACCTGAAAGTAAAAAGAAAAGCTATTCCTATGCCCACCCTCCAGATAACAAACCTCTCATGGGACGTTTCCCCAGAAGCAATGAAGGAACTTTACGAAATTTTTGACGAATCAGGTGTTTTCAAAATAATAGAGGCGGTCGACCCTTCGTTATATGAAATAATCATGGATATTGTTGAAGACGTAAGGAGTTCATAAATGGAAATAAGAAACAGATTAAATCTCGCGAACGTAGGTTCGGATTATATACACGCCGCGGGAAGGAAATTGGAAAACATGCACGACCATCTTCTTGAACTTGAATCAAAGGGGGAAGTCAAGGTCATGCATATAAATTCCGAGAACAGGGCAAAAGATGCCCTTACTTTATTCGGCTGGAAGAAGCTTATACCCACCAATAAGATATGGCACCATAAATCCTGCGGCCAGTGCGGAAACATACCGGGATATCCCGTATCTCTCCTCTGGTTAATGAACCAGTTTGGCCTGGAATATATCGACGAAAGAAACCAGACGTCCTGCACGGCCTGGAATTACCATGGTTCTGCGACATCGAACCCGGTAGGCCTGGCTTCCGTTGCCGCCAGGAACTGGCACAGGGCGTACGAACTCGGTTATTTTCCCGTAAACCATTGCGCTACCACGTTCGGGGACTATAAGGAGATGCGCAATCTTCTCGTGGAAAACAAGGAGTTGAGGGATGAGGTTAAAAGGATAATGCATAAAATCGGAAGGGATCTCGTTATCCCGGAATATATTATCCACTACAGCGAATGGGTCCATGTAATGCGTTTTGAAATAGCCAAAATAAAAAAATATGACCTAGGTCATGTCACCGTTACCGTTCATCCCGCCTGCCATACATATAAAATGATTCCGGAGGACTGCATTTACGATAAGGATATCTACGCGGGAAAGAGAACCGCCGTTTCCACCGGCGTGGCGTTGGCGCTTGGAGCAAAGGTGGCGGATTATTCAACATGGTATGATTGCTGCGGTTTCGGTTTCAGGCATATTTTGACCGAAAGGGAAACGTCAAGGTCATTCGTCATGGACAGGAAGATAAAGCCCATGGTCAGGGAGGCCAATTCCGACGTGTGCCTGACGCAGGATACGGGCTGTACGACCACCCTTGATAAAAATCAGTGGATAGGAAAGGCTATGGGTTACACCGAGCAGGTGCCGGTAATGGCGGACGTCATGTTCGCCGCGCTAGTATGCGGCGCCGACCCGTATAAAATAGTCCAGCTTCAGTGGCATACCACCGACTGGAGGCCGCTTTGCGAAAAGATTGGAATAGACTGGAAAAAGTCTGAAGAGGGGTATAACGCTTACCTCGAAGAACTCAAGGCGGGGGGAAAACCGCAAAACCTTTATGAATATAAATAATTATAATTTTATAGGTTGAACTATTCGGAGGATAATATGCCTGAAGAAATTTTAGTCATCGGGGGCGGGCCCGCCGGAATGAACGCTTCGGTGATGCTTTCGGAAATTGGCGTAAATGTTACCCTGGTAGAGAAGGATTCCTTCCTCGGCGGAAACCCTGAAAAATTTAAATATAAATTTCTGTTTCCGGATCTTCAGCCCGCGGAAAACGTCATAGGGGAGCTTATAAAAAAAACCGGGAACAACAGTAAGGTAAAAGTGCTTCTTAATTCCCAAATATCTGGCTTTAAACAAACCGGGAATAAATTTGACGTTGCAATTAAATCGCCTCAGGGGGATGAAAATAAAATATTTAATTCAGTGATTGTCGCAACCGGTTTTGAGCATTTCGACCCCGCGAGGGACGCGAAGTATTCCTATCAACTCTTCGATGACGTCATCGACATAAAAGACCTTGAAAAAATGTTGGGGGAAGGAAAATTTTTGAGGCCTTCGAACGGAAAGCCTCCAAGAAACGTAGCCTTTATCCTTTGCGTCGGCTCAAGGGACAGGCACGTCGGAAACCAGTACTGCTCGAGGGTTTGCTGCGTCGTATCCGTTAAACAGGCGATAGAACTCAAAGAGCATTTTCCCGAAAGCGATATATTTATATTTTACATGGATATAAGGACTTACGGTTTTTTCGAGGACCTTTACTGGGAGGCAATGGAGAAACATGATATACAGATAGTCAAAGGAAGGGTTGCCGAGATCACTTCAGGGCCCGACAATACCGTAGTGTGCAAGGGGGAAGATACCCTTTTAAGGGGTCCCTTCGAAATTCCTTTCGATATGGTCGTGCTTGCCTCGGGCATGGAAGGAGGACCCCAGTCTCTTGAAATGGCTGATAAGCTCGGCCTTGAAATGGATGAACACAGGTTTTTGAAACCGCGGAATATAACCCTGTCGCCGTTCAGGTCTAATATTGACGGAATTTTTCTGGCAGGGGCGTGTACCGGCCCCAAGGCCATATCGGATGCCATAACAGAGGGCGCCGCCGCGGCAATGAGCGCCCACATTTACGCGCAAAAAAATCCTTAAAAGATAATAGGTTTATTATCATGCCATACTTGTTAAAAAATAACAGGATTGACGGAAGATACGAGGAAATATTTTTTCAGATAATAAAGGAAAATCTCCACAAGGAAAGGATAGATATTTTTACAGGTTTATTGAATATAAAAACAGCGGCTGTAAATGAATTTGTTTCAAAAATCCTCGCGGGGGGAAATGAGCCTGAAAAAAATGAATACGAAAATATCTTATCGCTGATATTCCCGATAAGGAGGCATAAAAATAATATATTGGAATACCTGTCTTCGGGCGCGCTTAGGGAAGGCTTTTATATCCTCGGAGACAAAAAGAAATCCGCGGAGATCAGGCTGGGAAGATTTTTAGGCACCTTGCGTTATGATAATGTCATAGTAAAAAGGGATTTCGCCATGGAAATTCTTCATTTTCTTGAGCCCGACAGGAATATTTTGTGGGCCTCATGGGTTTACAGGCAGGACAACGGGACAGGCTGTCTCCCTTATATGGCGGATTTTCTAAAAAGGACCTGGGACGGTAATCCTTATATAATGCCTTTCAGCATGAAGGAGATGAGGGATGAAATAAATTATCTCTATGAATTATCCTACAAAAACGGACTTGACATAAAGCCCCCTTACGGCGCGGATATTTTATTAAGTTACATGTACGCGGATTATGTGTATAAAATGGTTTACGCGGAATCAAAATCTCTTTCAACAGGCGTTCCTGACGGCGTCACGATAATGAAGAAATTGCTTGGGGTTGAAAAATTTGAACAAAAGGCGGCATAGGAGGAAAGATGGACCGGGAAAAAGCCCCTAAACGGCCTGTAGCCGAAAAGGGAGAACATATAATCGCGAGGCACATGGTCGAGGACGAGAACCTCAGGGAGGAAAAAAACCTCGTCATCGACGGCGTCGATGTTTCCGGAAGATGGAATACCTTTATCCTGTCGAGGGTCGATTCTGATTTTGACAGGAGTTTTTTTCGCGAAATTAAAAAAACCGTCGTCGGGTCAAGAATCAACAGGTGCTGGCAGTGCGGCATGTGCACCGCGAGCTGCACCGTTACCCCTTTATACAGGAGGTTTAACCCGCGGGCATACATCTACATGATGCAGCTTGGAAATTTAAGGGAAATCAAAAAATACATCGATGTCGCGTGGCGTTGCGTCGGCTGCTATAAGTGTTCGCAAAAATGCCCGAAACAGGTAAATCCCGCTGAAATGATGGAAGCGCTGGCCCTTCTCATTAAAAAATATTTTCCGGAAGAGGTTGAATCAAAACTAAAGGACGATGAAAAGGTTAAAAAAATATATGATGACATGATCCTTGGCAACGGACGTTTAAATTTAGCGACCCTTCATACAAAATCCCTCCGCGAAATGGGAAGAGGGATGGAACTATTTAGCAAAGTGGAAAGGGACGCGATATTCAAGATGATTAAAGACGGAAGGGCTTTTTCGGTCTTAATGCTCGGAAAATCCTCCGGGTGGTCTAAATCAAGAAAAGCGATAGAAAAATATCTTAAGAATGTCGAAGGCATGGAAAGGATTCCGTAAATGGACAACAATAAAAAACAGGTAGCGTATTATCCGGGCTGCGCCCTCCTCACGGTTGACAGGGCGTATAATAACAGCGCGAGGCTGGCATCGGAAAAAATGGGGATAGAGCTTACTCCGCTTCAAGGTTACAATTGCTGCGGAATAGGAGAGATGAAATCAAAGGGCGCGGCTTCCTTATACCTTCCCTTAAGAAACATGATGCTCGCAAAAACAACGCTTGGCTCAAAGGAGCTCGTGATGTCCTGTTCCGTCTGTTTTCACGAATTTACAAGGGCGGTCGAAAGAGTAAAAGAGAGTGAAGAAGAGCTGAAGGCGGTTAACGTAATTTTTAAAGAGGCCAAAGAAGAAGAATATATTCCGGATGGACGTCCAAGACATATCCTTGAGTTTTTATACAACGAAAAGGGTCCCGCGGAGGTAAGGAAGAATACCGTAAGGCCTTTGAAAGGACTCAAGGTTGCCCCTTATTACGGCTGTCTTTATTCAAGGCCATCTATGTATACATTTACTGATAAAAACCCACTTATGGACAATTCGGAAAGGCCTAAGTTTATGGACGATTTTATTAAGGAGATGGGGGCCGAAACAATTTTTTACGGCAACGAGGTTCAGTGCTGCGGCGGGAGGAATCTTATACAGGACGAAGAAACCTCTTTCAGGCTTTGTTCGCAGACCCTCTCGAAGGCAAAAAAGGCCGGGGCTGACGTAATTGCCGTTATATGCCCTAAATGCGCCGGAGGCCTGGACGTGAACCAGCCGAAGATAGTCGAAAAATATGGGAAGGATTCGGAGCTTCCCGTTGTTTATATTACCCAGCTGATGGCCCTCGCGTTCGGCTTCTCCAAAAAAAAGGCGCAGTTTCCGGACATGATATCGCGTCCCGTTGAAATTCTTAAAAAGAAAGGATTTGTTTAGAATTCGGGCGAGGAGAATTCCCTAAACATGTATTTATCCCGGTATAAAAAATCCTTAAGTATATACATTTTTATTGTTCTTACCTTCTGCCCCTTATGCCTCAACGTTATGCTCTTAACCAGGGTGCAGCTTTTAAAATTGTCGCAAAGGCGCGTTTCAATGTTTTTGCCGTATTTTGTGTCGATAACGTAAAGAAAATTTCTTCCTTTTTTATTTTTAAAATTATTCCATATAGAATATTCGTTATTTCTAAAATAATAGTTAAATGAATACACATACGGCTTTCCGGGCGTATAATAGGCCAGTTCGCTTGCGGTCTGGAACCTTCTCGCAAGAAGAAGAAGGTCGTCCTTTTTATGTTTGCCGAGTTCCTTTCCCGCGAGAGAGCCCAATTTTTTCCATCCTAAAATGTCCCTCAACGGGCTTTTGCTTATGCTGATGTTTACCAACGGATGATACGGCTCAAAAAACATGATAACCGAAAAAGAAAGCCCTACGGCAAAAGAAAAAGCAAGGTATAGTATTACCGCTTTTTTTGCCATGGGGATATCAAGCGAAAGATAAAACCTTCTTATCAAGATAAATGAAAGGATATAAGCGGGGAAATACAGGAATACAGGCCAGTTTGGCTGAACCATTGTTTTTGTGCTTTGATATATGAAGTATAAAAATGGAATGAGGGCGGCGAGGGAAAGCGAAAGATATAAATCGTTATTTTCTTTAAATGCCATGTATAACCCGGCAAAAATGGAAATAAGCATGAAGAGGTATATGAAAGGTGAAACGATCCCTGCCTGAGACCCTAAAAAAAGAATAAGGTTTGAAAGGAAAATGCCTATGCCCCCCGAATGCCCCGACAGGGTCATTAAATGCCTGAAGGATACGAAATTATTTTGATAATTCCAGATAATAACGGGTGAGAACAACAGAAACGATATTAAAAAGGCTATATAGGGTTCTTTTTTTAGAAAATATTTCCGGTAATTTTTGCTTAAAACCAGGAATGAAAATAATATAAGATATAAAAAACCTGCGGTATATTTTGATAAAAGGGCCAGCCCCGTCGAAATACCTATGAGATACCAGTAAAAATCATTTTTAGTAATTATGAGGTATACTATGAACAGGACTGTAAGGGAAAAGAACAGTATCTGAAGATTTCCGTAAACTATTAAAATTGACCCTATGTTTAATATTGGAACGAAATTTAACAGAACGGCCCAGATTAGAGGCGTTATCCGGGCCCCGGTAACTTTTTTTAATATTAAATAGACAAAAACCGACAAAGAGAGTGTTATAAGGGGACCTCCGAGTCTTACGAAAAATTGAGAATTCAATTTTCCAAAAAGGGTGGTGAACGCGATAAGATAAGCAATCATCGGGGACATGTCATAATAAGAAAGGGCGAGATGCCTTGACCACTCCCAGTAATATGTTTCTTCGGGGATAAGGTCAATTCTTCCAATTAATATAAGCCTGATTGCCAGGAATGCGATCAGTAAAGCCAGAAGGAAGGCGGAAATAATTTTATTTTTGTTCATTTTTGCATGATATTATATGATTTTTTAATAAAAATTAAAATAAAAAAGTATTTAGAACTATCAATAATATTGACAGAATTTAAGATAAAATGTATATTCTTGTAATCAGAACAAGAATTTTAACCCTGATGGATTTATAAATATAAAAATAATTCCGATAATATAACGATTTTTAATTACAATTATAAATAAAAAGGGAATTTTATCTTTATATGAAATTTAGCCTTGGTTTTGGCGGAAGGACAGGTGTAGGTATAGATATAGGTTCCAGCTTTATTAAAATCCTAAGGCTTTCCATTTCCGGCAATAAGTTTTACGCAGATGACATGGACGTAATTACCCTCCCTGAGGGGTCCATAACCAACGGCATAATAAACGACCCGGCCCCCGTCGCGTCTTACATAAAAAGCTCCATCCTCAGGCTCGGCATAAAAGAGAAAAATGTGGTAATATCTCTACCCTGCAGGCATGTCATCATAAAGACCATTAACATGCCTAAAATGAAGGATAGCGAGCTCTCCGCGTCTCTCTACTACGAGGCCCAGCAATATATCACATATGATATAAACGAAGTGTCCTACGATTATATTGTCATGGGCGAATCGCCCTCGGCTCCGGGAAACAATTCCGTCATGATAGTCGCGGGCAAAAAAGACATCATTGAAAACCGCAACGAGCTTATTCACGAATGCGGGCTTAATCCTTTTATAATGGACGTCGATTGCATAGCGATTGAAAACATGTTTAACTTCAACTATCCGGAAGATTTCGATGATATTATATGCGTTGCCGAAATCGGAGCTTCCGAAACGAGCGTTCATATAATCAGAAAGGGCGCTAATATCTTCAGGAGGGATATACCAATCGGGGGGATAAGCATTACGGAGGAGATAGCAAAGAGATTCCAGCTGAATTTTACCGAGGCGGAAAATATAAAAACCGGGGTTTCGGTAAAAGAAGAGGATGGTTTCAAGGAATCTTACTCTACGTTTTTAGACATTCTCACGTCGAGAATAACCTCTGAAATACAAAGGACAATAGATTATTTTGCAGCCAATAATGACAGACAGTATCCAAGGAAAATATATCTAGCCGGCGGATCAAGCGTCCTAAAAGGGTTTTCCAAAGATCTTGAATCCAGGCTCAATATTCCCGTTGAACTGTTAAATCCTCTTAGAAACATCCTTTTTTCTCCAAAAAATGCCAGCGTCAAGGAACAAATGGAAGTCAACTTCCATTTTTTAAATATCGCGGTCGGTCTTGCGCTCCGGGGACTTGAAAAAGAATGATATACATCAATCTCAATAAACGGGTTAAGAGAAAAGGAAAGATAAAAATCGAAAAAAAAGGGATGATATTATTCCTTTTGTTGCCCGTTGTCCTCTCCCTGATCGTCATTATCATCATATACTCCTCGACCAGATCCAAAATTACTTCGACGGAAAACGAAATTACCTCTTATAACCAGAGGATATCAATATTGCTTCCGAAGGTTCAAAAAGTGGAAATGCTCAAGGCGAAGGAAAATATCATTTTAAAAAAAATCAATATTATAAAAGAATTAAAAGCCAAACAGGCGGGTCCTGTCGGTTATCTCTATTTCCTCCAGAAAGCTATACCTAGGTTTTCATGGATCAGTTCTCTTCAGTCTTCCGGAAACCTGATCAAACTTCACGGCGATGCATTAGATGGCCAGGTTGTTTCAATATTCATGGATAAATTGAATGATACGGGATTTTTTGAAAACATTCAGCTCATACAGACCACGGAGGAAAAAAGGGCGGGTTTCAGGCTGCAAAACTTTCAGCTTACTTTTGACGTAAAGCCTCCCTCAAACGCGGTCTCAAATAAACCTCAAGGGCAATAAATATGGACCTTGAAAAATTTAAAATAAAATTCGATATAAAAAATCCATCATTTATAGGCCTGCTTATAGGTTTAACGATATTTATCGTCATACTTGTCGCTTATTATTACATTTTCTTTTCAGGCCTAAGGATGGAACTTAAACAAAAAGTTCAAACCCTGGATGCCGCAAAAGCTAAATATAACATGTATGTTAATGATATAAAGTCTTACCCCGCCCTTAAAGAAAAAGAGGCGCTTCTCAACAAGGAATTTTCTGTTCTTATCCTTGAGCTCCCGTTAAAAAAAGATATTCCCGGTCTTCTTATGAAGATTTCCAACGAAGAAAGGATTTTAGGGCTCAACCTTAAAATGTTCAAACCCGGAAAATCCGTTCCCAGGAATTTTTACGAGGAGGTTCCATTTTCCATGAATATCAGCGGTCCATTTTTTGACGTATACAAATTTTTCTACAAGGTCGCGGAAATGAAAAGAATAGTGTACATTCACGACGTATCTATATCAAGTAAGACGTCATCCACAGGGAAGGCAGGGAAAGTTTCCGTCACCTTCCAGGGGACCACTTTCTGGTTCAGGGGGTCACTGCCGCCAAAAACTCAGAAACCGACGGGAGGGACCAAATGATTAACAAGGGTTTTTTATTTTTACTTTCCGCGTTTTTCGTTATATTTTTTATAATTTTTGGTTTTGGCGTAAGCTCATTTGGCGCAAATCCCCCGGCTGCCAATATTACCAAAACGGAGGTAAGCAAAAATAAGTCTGTAAAGATTTATCCTTACGCTTTGAAAAGAGACCCGTTCCAGTCCTTTGTGTATGGAAATGGTTCCGGACTTTCTATTTCGGGCCTGCCCCTCGACCGGTATAGTCTTGGGTCATTAAAAATCATAGGTATAATGGAAAGCAGGGGAAGATATTACGCCCTCGTTCAAACACCCGATAAAAGGTCGTATATTATCACGGATGGGTCTATAATGGGCATAGAAAGGGGAAGGGTAGTTTATATAAACGCAAATTCGGTTACGGTTGCCGAAAGCGTGCCCAACGCCATTGGCAGGATGCATTTAATTTATGTCGTGTTGAAGCTTGCTTAAGTAATTTTCATTATTTGCGAGGTGATTAAAATGAGAAAATTCCTACTTTTTTCCGTATTATGTTTTCTTACGGCCATGATTTCCTGGCAGGGAAATGCTTTTGCTTATCAGGGCGGGGGAACATCAAAAACTACGGTCAAAAAGCTGTTCGTGGATCCCTCCGATATGATGGTTAGCTTCGACTTCCAGAATGTAAGCATAGCCGACGTAATAAGAATGATCGCCAGGGTTTCAAACATGAATGTGCTCATAGGTTCCGGCGTCAAGGGAACCGTTACCATGAAAATGCACGATGTCCCTCTCAAAGACGTCTTTTCTATCATCTTGGAAGCCTACGGCCTGGGAATGGTGAGGAAAGACGGCATATATTACATAAATTCTTCACAGGACATAGAATCCGTAATTACTGCCGAGCGCAAGGAAAAGTTTATTTCCGAACCAAAGATCACAAAGGTTGTTCCTATAAACTATGTTTCCCCAAACGGTCTTATTTCCAAGGTTCAGCCTGTTTTAAGCCCCGGGGGGACGGTACTCTACGACAAGTCGCTCCATTCGCTTATAATCACGGACATCAGGGAGAATGTCGACACGGCGTTAAACCTTTTAAAAATGCTTGATAAAAAAACCCCGCAAGTTGAAATCGCGGCGAAAATAGTCGAGGTTGAAACCCAATATACAAAACAGCTTGGAATCAACTGGAATGGAAATTTCTATTCTCCTAAAACCACCACAGGTCTTGGACCCGTTAATTTTATCGGAGGCGAAACATCCGGCGTCCCGGCAGGTCCCGGACTTTCACCCACTCTCACGACCCAGGCCAATGCGGGAACTTTATCGATTGGCATTGTGAACGCTGATATCAGCATTAACGCCACGCTTCAGGCTCTTCAGGCCCTTACCAAGGCAAATACGCTTGCCTCGCCTAAGGTGGTTGTCTTGAATAACCAAACAGCGACAATAGAGAAGGGTGAAACCGTGTACCTTCCCGGCGTTGCCGGCGTAGGCGCGGTAGCGGCCCCCCAGGCTATAACCGGCCAGATTTCCCTTAATATAACCCCACATATAATGGATAACGGAGACGTAAAGCTCGTAATCAATGCTACTAACAATGCCGTTTCCGCCGCTCCCCTGGTTCAGGGCGCGTCCGCGACCGTTACGACGGAAAGCGCCAATTCCACGGTTATTATTAAAAGCGGACAGACAATCGCCATCGGCGGAGTTTACCAGCTCGATAAATCAACTGTGACAACGGGAGTTCCTGTCCTGGAAGATATTCCGCTTTTCGGGTGGCTGTTCAAGGCAAATAATATCAGTTATACGAAAGACGAGCTTTTAATTTTCGTAACGCCCAGAATTATTAAAAGCTGATTTCTTTTCCTTTACAGGTTGATTCGCTTTCCGTTTCCGGTTGCATTTTATTGCCATTTATTATAGTATAAACGGATACGTAATATACAAACCTTAAGGGGAATATTTAAATGGTTTCAGGTTATCCTTCCGTAAGGCCCAGAAGGCTCAGGGCCTCAGGTAAGCTCTCAAGCCTCGCAAGGGAAACGCTTCTTGACCCTTCGAAATTTATCATGCCTTATTTTGTAAGGCATGGAAAAGGCGTTAAAGAAAAAATTCCAACCATGCCCGGGCAATTCAGGTATTCCACCGATGAACTTTTAAAGGAACTTAAACGGGTCGCCTCTCTCGGCATAGGGGGAGTCATACTATTCGGAATTCCCGAGGTTAAGGACGAGCTTGCGTCCGAAGCCTATTCCGAGAACGGCATTATCCAGAAAACCCTTAGGGCCCTCAAGGATTCCTATCCTGAAATCCTCGTTATTACCGATGTATGCCTTTGCGACTATATGTCCCACGGGCACTGCGGAATCGTTGACGAAAATGGCGTCGTTAAGAATGACGAAACACTGGAATTCCTCGCGAAAATAGCCCTCTCTTACGCGAAGGCCGGTTCCGATATAATTGCGCCGTCCGACATGATGGACGGCCGCGTCAAAAAGATAAGGCAGGCCCTTGACGACGAGGGATACGAAAATATGCCTATAATGTCGTACTCATCCAAGTACGCTTCAAGCTTTTATGGGCCTTTCAGGGACGCGGCGGATTGCTTCCCCAAATTCGGCGACAGGAAATCATATCAGATGGATCCCGGAAATTCCGACGAGGCGATACTTGAAACCGGGCTGGATCTCGATGAAGGAGCGGATATAATCATGGTTAAACCCGCCCTGAGCTATCTCGACGTTATTTACAGGATAAAACAGGCATTTAAAAGACCGCTCGCCGCGTATAACGTTTCGGGAGAATACTCGATGATTAAGGCGGCATCCATGCTTGGTTATATTAATGAAGAAACCGCGGTAATAGAAATGCTTACCTCCATAAAAAGGGCGGGAGCCGATATAATTATCAGCTATTATTCCCTTTTTGCCGCTAAGATTTTAAACAACCGCCGCCAGGCATAATTTTAAAATTTAAATCAATATATGGCAAAAAAATATCCATTATTTATAAATGGCAGATGGGCCCTTAAAAAAGATACCTACAGGGTTATCAACCCTTTCGACGATTCCACTGCCGGATTTCTTTCCAAACCGGGTAAAAAGGACATAGAAGAGGCGGTATCCTCAGCGGAAAAAGGTTTTTTTGAAATAAAAAGGCTTCACGCCTATGAGAGGTGTGATATCCTCAATAAAACGGCGGCTATTATCGAAAGCATGGCTCCGAAAATCGCTGAAACAATATCCATGGAAGCCGGCAAGGCTTACAAGTATTCTCTTATAGAGGTTGAAAGGGCGGTGAACCTTTTTAAATTTGCCGCGGAGGAAGCGAAAAGGATTCACGGGGAGACCGTTCCGTTAGATATACTGAAGGGATTTGAAAATAAAATAGCATTTTACACGAGGGTTCCCGTGGGAGTGGTCGCGGCAATCACCCCCTTTAATTTTCCTCTAAACCTTCCCGCGCACAAGATCGCGCCCGCGATAGCGACGGGCAACAGCGTCGTCTTCAAGCCGTCCGTTAACGGGTCTATTACTGCGTACCTCCTCGTTAAGGCCCTGACCCTGGCCGGTCTTCCCGTAAATTCCATAAACCTCCTGTACGGGGACAGGGATACGGGAGAGAAAATCGTTTCGGACGAAAGAATACGGATGATTAGCTTTACCGGAAGCCCTAAAGCGGGAAAGGAAATAATGAAGATAGGGGGACTTAAGAAATATACCATGGAACTTGGCAGCAATTCCGCCCTTATAATCGATAAAACCGCGAATATTGCCGGTGCCGCCAGGAAGGCCGTCATAGGGGCGTTTTACAATTCGGGCCAGGTTTGCGTATCTCTCCAGAGAATCTACGTCCACAGGGACATAGAAGAGGCTTTTACAGCCGAATTTATAAAGGAAACAAAAAAATTGAAAACAGGAAACCCGCTTGACGGGAGAACGGACATCGGTCCGTTAATAAATCCTGATTCAAGGGAGCGAATAATTTTCTGGATGGAAGAGGCTTTGAGGGGAGGGGCAAAAATAATTTCCGGGGGGGATTTTAACGGGAATATTATGAAACCGACCGTATTTTCAAACATCTCCCATAAAATGAAGATTTCATGCCTTGAAGTTTTCGCTCCGGTCGTATCTATCGTTAATTTCAGTGAAATCCGGGAGGCCGTCGGGTATGTCAACGATTCCATGTACGGGCTTCAGGCGGGTATTTACACAAATGATATAAAAAACGCGTTATACTGTGTCAAGAATATAGACGTGGGTGGAGTCCTGATAAACGATATCCCCACGACGAGGGCGGATCATCAGCCTTACGGCGGAGTAAAGGAATCAGGAATCGGAAGGGAAGGGATAAGGTACGCCATGGAAGAGATGACCGACCTCAAATTTATAAGCTTCAGCTGACCCTGTTTAAATCGAACGCTTTCCTGAAAAAATTTTCAGCCTCCCTGGTTTTTCCGGAATTTTTCAAACATCTAGCGTATTCGTAAAAATACCTGGGATTTAAAGGATTATTATTTATGGCCTTTTTAAGGTATTTAAGGGCTTCTTCATAAACGGGGGTTTTCTCGTTTATTTCGATTCTTTCGATTATTTCGTCCAGGATAAAGAGGCCGGCCATAAAATAAATCTCATCTTTAGTATGATAACCGGAGGTTCTTTTTTGCCATGTTTTTAGAATACTGAAGAATCTGTCATATTCGTAATCGAAATAACCGGAGTCGAAGTAATCGTATTTTTCCCGTCTGTCGGCTTCTCGTAATTCGTAAAAAGGATCTTCTCCGTCCGCTTCGATGTGCATGTCTGAGAGGAAGCTTTCCGTACCCTCTTTATATTCGATGAATGGAATTTCCTTGCTGAAGATCATTAAATTATAAAAAAAAGCTAGCATTTCAAATTCTCCTGATGAAAATAAGAATTTAGAAAGGTCGTATAGATAAGGGGTAAAATAATTACGGCACCTATTTTTAGGGGAAATTTCCCATAGCTCCACATATGTTTCTATGAGGCCGGGGAGAAATTTTTTGTTATACGTGGATAATTTTTTATAGAAATCTATCACAATCTCGTAATAACCCGATAATATTTCATTAAACGCCTCCGCTTTCTTGTCCTTTGCTATTGACGTATCTGAAAGTTTTTTCATGTCTAAATTAAAAGATTTTTTGAACGATTCTATGGAATCCAAAAGAATTTGAATATTATTTGCCGGTTGATTTTCCATAAGAAGCATCCTTGTAATAAGACTAGAGAGTACTGGTCGGAAGTTCAGAAATAAAGTTAATAAGGGCCGTTTTAGCGATTATTCTATCCGTTTCGTTATCTATTTTTGACGCGACAAGCCGGAATTCTTCACCCGTTTTTTTATCCACAAAATGCATTTTCAGGGTTTCCGGCCGGTCTATGAATATATTCAGCCTCAGGGCGGAATTTGCTTCAACCTCAAGTTTAAGGCTATTTAGGAATATTTTATCTTTAAGGTTCAATTTTCCTATTTCATTAACAAGATTTTCCGCGTTGCCTTCCCCGGGGTTGAAAGAAAACCTCATTTCCCTTAAGAAAGAGGTATTCTTATCTATAAGAAGCCTGTAGGAATCGACGAGATTATGGGTTTTCTTGCTTAATGAAACCAGGTTATATATATTTTCCTTTCCCCCGTCCTGGAGCTGGTTTATGTGATGTACCTCTATCCTGTCAAGCACGCCCGTTTTACCCATGGCGCCTGAAAAATCCCTTTCTTTTATGTAATCTTTTATTTTTTGCCAGTTGTGAGTGGATTCCATCTCAATGATTTTCTGTCCGTTTATCGTTACTTTAGAATTTCTGAAACCGTCCATGGTCCCATAATAGTCTTTTAAAATACTCGACTCCGGTTTAGCGTTAAACAGGTCTTTTTTGTTCTCGTAGTCGAATTTATACAGCGAGGGCATTTCTTTATTGGTGTATCCAATGTTTTTTGTCTCACCGTTAAGTTCCATGAAAATATTGCCCGGCGCGGATTTTTCCGCGTTAACCGGAAGATTTGTTTCCTTTAATGAAAAATAATTTTTAAGCGTAATCCCTGAGAGCCTGAAATCGTTATTTAGTTCAGGGTTAAAACTAAAATTATTCGAATGATTTTTCAGGTTGATTTCAGCGAGTTTGTCCCTCGACATGATAAGGTTTTTAATCGTGGAATTTCTGCCATATACGGTCATTTGCTGAAAGGACGCCCCTTGCACTTCGATAAAATTTCCATTATTAAAGATCCCGTTATAACTGCTCCTTATATCCTTGTCTATGCGGCCATAGACGTTACATAAAAAATCCTCGTCGCTTTTGATTATAAAACCGGAATTCAGCAGGGCTTTTATTTCTCTTTCTCCATCCGGCTTCCCTCTTTTTCTGGACATAGAAGAGGATTTTAGGCCGGGCTTGGCGGTTTTAATTTCGGCGCTTATTTCCTTTTGAGTCGTAATTAAATTAAGGTCCATAATTTGACCCTTTTTAGATTGTTATGGAAATAATATAACAAATAAATATTTCACTATTATGACGATACGGTTAAATTTGTGTTAAATTTTTGTTAAATTATTATTAAAAAAAACGGTGGAATATGATAGCATAAAGGGATGAAGCGTCTTTCAAAAACAAAAGAAAACAGGCTTTATATATATAACACTTTTTCTCTCGTAAAAGAGATTTTTAAGCCTCTCTCCGAAGGGACGGTTTTAATGTATGTTTGCGGCATTACGGCTTATGACTATTCCCATATAGGCCATGCCCGGGCGTATATAACATTCGATATCGTTTACAGATACCTGACCTATATCGGTTATAACGTCCGGTACGTAAGAAATTTTACGGATATAGACGACAAGATAATAAAAAAATCCCTGGAAGAAAAAATACCTATTTCAACCGTGACGGAAAAATATATTAATGAATACCGGCGGGACATGAACGCCCTTTTCGTTCTTCCACCGACTTTTGAACCTAAGGCGACAGACACGATAAAAGAAATGATCGAAATTATTATCGGACTTATCGACAAAGGAAAGGCCTATGAAAAGAACGGCGATGTATTTTTCAGGGTAAAATCCTTTAATGATTACGGGAAACTCTCGCATAAAAATATAGACGAACTTATAGCCGGGGCAAGAATACCCCTTAACGAAGATAAAGAAAACGTGCTGGATTTCGCCCTCTGGAAGAAATCTAAAGACGGCGAACCCTTCTGGGAAAGCCCCTGGGGGAATGGAAGACCCGGCTGGCATATCGAATGTTCCGCCATGAGCATGAAATTTCTGGGGGAAAGCATAGATATACATGGCGGCGGCTCCGACCTTGTATTTCCTCATCATGAGAACGAGATGGCCCAGTCTGAAAGCTATACGGGCCATAAATTTGTCAATTACTGGATGCATAACGGTTTTGTTAATATAAATAACGAAAAGATGTCGAAATCCCTGAAAAATTTCATTACGGTAAGAGATCTGGCAACCGCTTACCATCCTGAGGTAGTTAGGCTCTTCTTTATGTTCACCCATTACCGTTCCTTTATAGATTTTTCTTACGATGGCCTTGAAAGTTCCAGGCAAAGCCTGATAAGGCTCTACCAGGCGCTTAATCTTTTCGCCGAATTAAAAAAGGGTATGGAGGAGAAAACGGTATCCGTCTCAGGTAGCCCAAATAACGCCTTAACCGACTTTGATTTCGAAAGAAAGTTCCGAGATGGGATGAATGACGATTTTAACACCCCCCAGGCTCTAAGCGTGATATTTAACCTCACAAGAAAAATTAATAAAATCATGAACGATTCAATTTCCGGCGGGGTTATAAACGCAACCGACCTGGAATTCATAGAGAACGCTGTTTCATTTATCAGCCTTGCTTCCAAAGAGGTGCTGGGAATACTTAACGAAAACCCGGCCGATTTCATAAACGAAAATCTTAAGGATGTATCGAAAACATCCATAACCGCCGAGGAAATAAAATCCCTTATAGAAAAACGGAACGGATACAGGCGCGCGAAGGACTATAAAAAGGCGGATGAAATTAGAAACATGCTTTTAGAAAAAGGCGTGGTTCTCGAAGACTCGGGCCAGGGGACCGGTTATAAAATTATTTCTTAAAACTTACTTAAATTAAATGAAAATCGAGGAATTTGTATCGGAATTCCTGGTTTGTCCCGAATGCAAAGGCAGACTGGAATATAAAAAACAGGGCGGGGAAGAATCGGCCCTTGCTTACATCCTTGTCTGCCCGAATTGCCAGGTTTATTATTCTATAAAGGACGGAATTCCGATTCTTCTTGTTGAAGAGGCCGGAACCCTTAACCCGGGCCGCGGGCGTTAGCACGCCTGGCAATACATTGCCCTTCCGCACGGCGGAAGGCGAGCTCACTCAAAAGATTGCAATACTTTGCGTAACTAGAAACCGACAATTTAATTAAGGAAAAGATACAATGCAATTCTAATCCGCCTATGTCATTACTTAAAAAAATAAAGCAATTCCTCGGTTTAGACCCGGCACTTCTTTCTAAAATAGAAAAAAATATCAACGATTTAAAAAAAAATGGATTTCCGCTTATAAAATTCTGGATTTATGCCGAGTCCATGGGGGAATTCAGATTTGCTCTTGCTCTTTCCGAGGCGGTAAAAAAAGTTTTAAAAAATAAACCCGGGGCCAAAAATCCCTTATTTTTCATTAGCTTTAAGACAAAATCGACACTGGATCTGGCCCGCGGCCTTGTCGATAAAAAAAACGGTTTAAGTTCGGTCATATATTCATTTCATTCGTCCGTCTACGCTCCTATATTTTCTCCCGATTATTTTATATCGGTAGAGCATCCTGTCTCCCGTTTACTCGTAAAAAGGCTTTTAAAATCTAATTCCAGGTTGTTTTTTACAGGCTTAAACCTTTCAGAAAATAATAAATTCCTTAAATTTCTTAAAAGAACGGTAGAAAAGGCGCGTTTTCAAAAAAGTAATATTAACCTAACGGCTTCCACGGTTCATGAAATAGAATCAGCCGAAAGAAAAATCCCCGGCTTGAGCAGGGCATTAAAATTTGAAATTCTACCCGGAAAATTTAAATTTAATGAAATTTTCGAGAATGAAATACCAAAAAATTTCCCTTCATTCGGCGGGAATAATATTGTCCTTTCATTCGTTTCAACCCATAGAAAAGAATCCCTTTTTTTAATCAAATTAATAAGTAAAATCACCGCTGAAAAACCGCGTATTAATTTTAAATTTTTTATGGCTCCCAGAAATGTCGGTATTTCCCGTTATATTCTTGCAAAGTCAAAAGCCCTTGGGCTTTCACCGGTTTTCATGAAAAATATTAATACTCCCGAAGTTGATTTTATTTACAATAATAAATATAACCTTCTTATAGTGGATTCCTACGGAATTTTAGATAAAATCTATCCATTATCGGACATTGTATTTATAGGAAAGAGTCTTTTTGAAGATGAAAAGGGAGGGCATAATATAATCGAACCAGCGTCGTTTGGAAAAGCCATTATTACGGGAAGCCATGCTGATAACTTCAAAGAAATTGTTTCGGAAATGATAAAATATAACGCTATAGACGTCGCGTGCCCCGAAAATCTCAAGGCGGTTATTTATAACCTTATTGACAACCCGGAATTAAGGGCGGAAAAAGGGTTGAACGCTTTAAAATATTACATTGAGAAAAGGGATTTCGCGCGAAAAAATCTTTTTAAATATATTTCCCGCGTTTTGTCGGAAGAATAATGGAATTAATAATTTTAACAATAATCATTTTTTCTCTGGCCGCCCTTTTTTATTTGAGGGTAAAGCTTTTCAGGCTTAACATAAAATTCCTTGAAGGACCAGACCTTAAGGCAAGAAAGCCATTTCTCGATTTAAGCGCGATAATTCATTTTCATACCGCCTATTCGGACGGTTCCATGACCCTGGGAGACGTAATAAAAATAGCCCGCTCGCTTAAGGCGGATATTGCCGTTTCTTCCGACCATAATACTTTAAAACCCAGATATGACGGAGCAGAAGGGTATTATAACGGCCTTTTCTATTTCGCGGGGGAGGAAATTAACACAAATTACGGTCATCTGCTCGCGTTAGGCGTAAGGGAGGAAATCGAAAGAGGGGATTATGAAAGAGTGCTGGAGAATATCAAAAAACAGAACGCCATATCCGTCATATGTCATCCCCATAACTGGTGGACGCCCTGGAAAAATTTTGATGTTACGGGGTATGACGGAATAGAGGTTATAAACCTTGATTCCCAGTGGAGGGGGATGAACCCGTTTTATATTTTTATCGTATTTTTGACATACTGGATAAACCCGTTTTACGCTATGCATTTCCTTGCCCATAAGCCGAAAAAAACCATAAAATTCTGGGATAACGTCCAGCGGGGCGAATCGATGAAGGCAGGAATAGCGTCTATAGACGCTCATTCGAACGTGAAGATAACGAAAAAAATCAGGGTTAAATTTCCGAAATACGAAGAATTGTTCAGCGTTTCAAGGACCCATATCCTTCTTGGCGAAGGATTGTCAGGAAAAAATGAAGAAATAGAAAAAGATATCGAAAAGGTAACCGCCGCGTTAAAATCGGGAAAATGCTATTTTTCTTTTGATATGTTTGGCTCTCCGAAAGGTTTTTATTTTGAGGCGGTTTTAAAAAATCAGGTATACTCATCCGGGGATGCCGTCCATTTATATCTTAAAGATATAGACAATAAGGACGAAAGCATGATAGTATATTCCGGTATAAGAATCAATCCGAAAGCAAATCCATTTATTATCAGCCTTTTTCTTAACGGGCAAAAATTGACCGTCTCCGGGAACACGGATCTAAAATATGAAATCCCGTTTAACCGACTTGAAGAACTGTCGCAAAAATACCGGTCCCTTTTCTTAAGGATAGAAGTGGATGTTTTATTCGGATGGAAAAAAATCACCTATCTTTATTCAAACAATATAGGGGTTATATTCAGGGGATAAAAAGAGATGGAACCATGGGATATAGAAAAGCTTGACGGGGAGTTCGTATGGCACCCCTTCACCCAGATGCTGGATTGGGAAAAAGAAAAAAATATCGTTATAGAACGGGGAGAGGGCATATATCTTTACGATATATACGGGAATAGGTATATAGACGGGGTATCTTCACTCTGGGTTAACGTTCATGGACATAATAATAAGGAGATAAATGAGGCGATAAAGGCCCAGATAGACAGAATTTCCCATAGCACTCTTTTAGGGCTTGGTAATGTACCGTCAGCCCTGCTCGCGAAAAAATTAATAGATATTGCTCCAAAAACCCTCAAGAAGGTTTTTTATTCTGATTCAGGTTCTACGTCGGTCGAAATAGCCATTAAAGTGGCATTTCAATATTTCAAGCAAAAGGGGGCGAAGTATAAGGAAAAGAAAAAGATAATAGCCGCCACTTCTGCCTATCACGGCGATACCCTTGGCTGCGTCTCGGTAGGAGGCATAGAACTTTTTCATTCTATTTATAAGCCGCTCCTGTTCGAGGCTCTTCGCATTCCATATCCCTACTGTTACAGGTGTCTTTTTGGCATGAAATATCCCGGATGCATGCTTTATTGCGCGTCCGAAGCCGAAAAAATTATAAAGGTTAATGGCCCGGAATCCTGCGCCCTTATCATCGAACCGATGATACAGGGGGCGTCCGGCATGATTACAATGCCGCCGGGATACATGAAAAGAATCGAAAGGACCTGCAAGGACAACGAGGTGCTTTTAATCCTTGATGAGGTTGCCACGGGTTTTGGAAGGACGGGGGAGATGTTTGCCGCCTTTCACGAAGACGTAAACCCTGATATAATGTGTGTCGCGAAGGGGATATCCGGGGGATACCTTCCGATTGCCGCAACCTTGTTTTCCAGGGAGATATATGAAGGATTTCTGGGAAATTATGAAGATAACCGGACATTTTTTCACGGCCATACATATACCGGAAACCAGCTTGCCGCAACCGCCGCCGTGACATCTCTCGAACTTTTTAATAAAAATGATTTAATATATAAAATTAAAGAATTAGTACCTTATTTTAAAGAAACACTTCAAGAATTCAATGATATAGATATTGTTGGAGACGTAAGAACTATAGGTCTCATGGCCGGCATCGAGCTTACGAAAGACAGGGTAACAAAAGAGCCTTTTGAACAAAAGGAAAGAACCGGTAAAAAGGTTACTTTAAAGGCGAGGGAGAGCGGAGCCATAATAAGGCCTTTAGGCGACGTTATAGTCGTTATGCCCCCCCTTTCGATTGACAGAAAGAACCTGGGCGAGCTCCTTTCGATTATCTATGACTCCGTAAAAGAAGTGGCCGGGGGATTGCGGTAAATATTATGACAAAAGAGAATATAAATAATATATTCAATATAAAAGGCCTGACGGCGCTGTTTTTATCAGCCGCCCTCTCCCTGGGCTATCCCGGGATAATATTTTTTATGGCGCTTGAATCCTGCGCGCTTCCCGTTCCCTCAGAGGCTGTTTTAGGTATTGCGGGGTTCTTATCGGGCGAGGGGAGGCTTAATTTTTACCTTGTCGTCTTAAGCGCTACTATAGGAACCATTATAGGGTCATCGATTCTTTATTACATTGGGAAGAAGGGAGGCCGCCTGTTCGTTCAAAAATACGGCAGATATATTTTTATCAACAAGCAAGAACTTGGCAGGGCGGAAAGATGGTTTGAGAAATATGGAACCTTTGCGGTTTTAATCGGGATTTTAATGCCGGTAATTAAAACATATATCGGTTTTCCAGCCGGGATGTCCCTTATGAACTACAAAAAATTTGCCGTATCAGTTATAATAGGGTCGACTATATATAATATCATTGTCGCGTACATGGGCCTTATTCTTGGGAAAAATATCGGCGTTATAACCCCGTATTTCAGGAATTTTGGATTATTTTTCTTTATAATTTTTGTCTTTCTTATTATCTTTTACCTGTATAAACATGTCAGAATCAAAAGATAAGCGTCATCCCGCGGCAACTGGAAGATTTGCCTCATATGCTGAAATTGTGTCAAATTTTTCTTTTTTTCCCGCCGGGAGAATCCCTTTTAAGGGAAATAAATCAAAAGTCTCTCCGCTGGATATTTTCCTTGTGGCGGTTTTACTGCTAATTTCTATATTTTTCACGATTCTATTTAACAGGAATAATTTTTCCGGCATAAAAATATTTTTTGAATATATATCGGTATGGGCCTTTTTGTCCTTTTCTTATATCTATTTTATAAAAAATATAATTAGGGGATATTTTACGGGCAAAACCTCCCTCAAAACTGCCTTGCCGGATGATTTTACGAAAAGAACGCGTGGCCTCAGCGACGCGGAATTAAAAACTATCAGGAATATTGAAAAGCCGTTTAGCCTCGGAATATTAAGGAATAAAGATAAAATGCCGGACCTGTTTATATGTGTTCCAAGAGAAAAGAGGTTTGAGCACATAGTTGTAATTTCCCCCACGGGGGGAGGCAAGACTTCAAGATATATCGTCCCGGGTATAATAGACGATGCGGGTTATGAAAAAACAAGCGTTTTCGCTATAGACATAGACAGTCCGTACCTTTTTAAATCGGCAAGCGGGGAATGGCTTAAAAACTCTAAAAAAGTCGTGAATTTTGACCCGTTTTACGGCGGCATTCACTTTAACCCGCTGATGGAATCTCCAGGAAAACCGCTTTCCGATGACGGGCTTTTTTCAATATCAACTCTTCTTTTCCATATAGGAAGCGAGGAAATGAAAAACGCGGACGTCCATGCCCACAAATATTACTCCAAGCGTTCATCCGAGATTTTTTCGGATCCATGC
>JAKAPT010000018.1 GCA_021806885.1 bacterium
TCCTTTAAGGTCGCGTCGTAAGAATAACAAAGAAGTTCCTCCTTGTCCCTCAAAACCCGCTCGTCGCCCAGAAGATCCCTAAGTTTGTCCGCAAGCATAATTTCTATTCCTCATTGCCTCTGCCGCCTTTCTAAAGGCTATTCCCCTGTGTGATACGCGGTTTTTTTCCACCGGGGTAAGCTGGGCGGCGGTTTTATAAAAACCAGGAACGAAAAATATTGGATCGTAACCGAAACCGCCTTTTCCGGTTACCTTTTCCGCAATAACGCCCCGGAGTTCGCCATCGAAATAAGAGTAACAGCCTGTTTTAACGTCGAAAAGACACGCGTAGCATACGAATTTAGCTCTCCTGCCTCCTCCCCGATCGAGCTTAGCAAGATCGCCGCCATTTTCTTTTTTTACCCCTTCTTTTACCCCGCATGTTTTATTCTTTTGCATTTCATCCAAAAGCTTTGCTATATTTTCGGCATCGCTGGCATTTTCGCCGGCGTATCTTGCCGTAAGTAATCCCGGCCCGTTGTTCAAGCATTCGACTTCAAGTCCCGAGTCCTCGGCAATTATATAATCGGGAAAGGGTTTTCTTTTAAGAGCGGGGTTTTCTTTTAAATATTTAATATACCCGTCAACCTTTAACTTAGCGTTCTGGTAATAAGTATTGCCGTTTTCCTCGACTTTAACCGTAAATTTTTTACCGGATAAATATGAAACCCTGAGCCAATCCGCGCCTGTATCCGACAAGATTGCTTTTATCTCTTGGAATTTATGGCCATTTCCCGTCGCTATTAACACATTAATCATTTTTGAATTTTATCGGAAATATGTACTAATTAATATCAACCATTAAATTAGTCGCTGTCCCGTTATTTAACTTCGGAGAACTAACGAATAAATCATTTCTTCGACCTTTTTAAAATCTATCTTTCCATTAAAAAGCCTCGGCAGTTCCCCGACAACAATAAATTCTTTCGGAATACACAGATTAGGCAGATATTCTTTTGCTTTTTTGCAAATAGAACTTTCCTCGACGAGACCGGACGTTACCGCAAGAAGTTTCACCCCTTTTATCCCGTTTTCTACGCCTACCACGCAAAACTCTATATTTTCGGAAAAACATTTTTCGAGAACGTATTCGACGTGTTCTAAAGAAACCATCTCGGAGGCTATTTTGACAAATCTTTTTAGGCGGCCGGCATGCCATAAAAACCCGTCTTCGTCGATATAACCCATATCACCGGTATCGTAAAACCCGTCAAACATACATTTCCGTGTTAAATCATGGTCCCCGAAATATCCCTTCATTACCGTGTCTCCGCTAACCATGATTTTCCCTGTTTCGCAGGGTTTGAGAGTTAAGCCCGTTTCATGGTGGACTATTTTTACTTTTACGGCTGGAAGAGGTTTGCCAACGCTTCCAAGCCGGTAATTATTAACTGTATTAACCGATATAACCGGAGAGGTTTCAGTCGTCCCGTATCCTTCGTATATTCTTTTGTCATGTTTTTCGGCAAATTCGGTATGGATATGCTCATGGCACTTATCTCCTCCGCTCACAATATATCTCAGGCTTTGAAAATCCCCCTTTTCGGATTTTCTTAAATATCCTGTCAAAAAAAAGGGCGTCGTCGCTATTATAGACGGCGAATTTTCTTTGATTATCGAAACGACGGTTTTAAAATCAAGGGGGTTTGCATAAATTACGGAACTCATGCCGATATAGAAAGGAAGGCAGGTGTTTGTCGTCAGTCCAAAGATATGAAAAATCGGAAGTACCGAAAGCATTATATCTTTTTCGCTAAGATTAAACAAAAATTTTAAATCGTTTATGTTTGATATTATATTTTTATGAGAAAGCCTAACCGCCTTAGGTTCTTTTTCGCTACCGGTGGTAAAAAGTATCACCGCATCTTTATTATCGTCTTTCCTTTTTCCATTTTCCCCACCGTCGCCGTTAAGAACGTTTTTATAATCGCACAATTTTATTATAAAAGCGGATGGAAGCAGGGAAGTTAAAAAAGATTTTAATTTTTCTGAAGGCTTAACATCCAGAATTACGTCTTCGATAAAAACCATAGGTTTTATTTCGGGACATTTTATTTTTTCGAGGAGCACTCTGGATGTGATTATCACGTCAAACTTGCATTTTTCCTTCGCGACAGAAATGTTTTTCTCGCTTTTCATCGTATAGTTGATTACGACCGGCGTTTTTCCGCACATAAGAATGGATACGAAAACCACGCTTGATATAAAAGAATTGGGAAGCATGACGCCGATTAAATCCCCGTTGTATTTTTTAAACCGGTTTTTTAATACGAGAGACGCCGCCAAGGCCTTTTTATAAGTAAAAGACTTGTTAATATTCTTATCTATATATGCCGTTTTGCGGGCATACTTTTTAGCGTTTTTGATGAATTGGTAATGAAGCATATAGAAAAAGGCGTGTTATATCGCGCGGTTAACCGCCTTGCTTTGCAGTTCCCCGATTTTCGATATCGCGCCTTTTACAATCCAGTAAATCTTTTCGAGGGTTTCGAAACTTATCGGGTTTTTTTCGGCGCAACCCTGGATTTCCACTATTTTCCCGCTTGCCGTCAAAACAAAATTATAATCGAGTTCGGCAATGGCGTCCTCGGAATAATCAAGGTCAAGCAGGATTTCTCCGTTTACCATGCCTATGCTTACGGCTGCCACCGAATCCTTAAACGGCATGTTTTCTATTTTACCCTGTTTCAATAAATTTAAAAAAGCAAGGTAAGCCGCCACATAAGCCCCGTTAATGGACGCGGTCCTGGTACCGCCGTCGGCGCTTATTACGTCACAATCTATTAGAAGGGTGATATCCGGAAAATCAGAGAAGTCCAAAACTGACCTTAAAGTTCTCCCTATAAGTCTCTGTATCTCCTGCGCTCTCCCGTTTATTTTTCCCCTTTCGGAGTCGCGCGGTATCCGGTTCTGCGCTGACCTTGGAAGCATGGAATATTCGGCGGTAAGCCATCCCTGCCCCTTGTCCTTAAGGAATTGAGGTACCTTAAAATCAACGGTCGCCGTGCATATAACCCTGGTATCCCCGGCTTCTATAAGGCACGAGCCCTCCGCGTATTTCATGTAGCCGGGGGTTATAACGACCGGCCTCATTTCGTCGTTACGCCTGTTTTTTTTCCTTGCCATATAGCATTCCTTTGGTGATTTTTAATTCCAATCCTTATTTTTTACAAAAAATATGTACAAATCACGAAGTTTTACGGTATTTAACAGTGGGATGCCTATTAAGCGGCAGAGCGCCGGCATGTCGTTTAACAGGGAAATCTTATCGGAAATCACTATTAACACGGCGTCGTTTCTCATGGATTTAAGCTTTTGGACGACCGCCCGTACCGGAGGGCCTCAGCAAAGTCCCCTGATGTCTAAAACTGATTCGTCACCGCTTAAAATGGATTTACTTTCCATCTTTGTCCTGCATCAATTTCAATTTATTGTTATTGCCCACGGCATCCAATATACCGTTAACGAAAGAAGGGGATTCATCGTTACCGAATTTCTTCGCTATTTCGACTGCCTCGTTTATGATGACGTTCTTAGGGGTCTCTGGGTGGCTTATAATTTCGTATATGGATTGGCGAAGGAGGTTTCTGTCAATCCTGGACATCCTTTCTATGGACCAGTTTTTAGAAAATTTTTTAATTACCGCGTCAACTTTTTCGAGGTTATTTAAGGTTCCATAAGCAATTCCATAAAAGAAACCGTAAATATCGACGGAGCTTTTTTTTTGATGAAGGTCTTTTTTAGACTTAATGAATCCGTCCCGTTGCAGGCTTTCTGAGGCAAACTCCTCATAGAAATTATTTATCTTTGAAGTTATACCATTTGCGTCGCCATCTGCCTGGTATAAAAACTGTAAGGCAAGCTCCCTTGCCTTCCTTCTTTTTGTCATAGAACATTAAAAAGGCTTGCCATCTCCACAGCGGACATTGCCGCGTCAAAACCCTTGTTTCCCATTTTTGTTCCGGCGCGGGAAATCGCCTGCTCAATGGAATCCGCTGTTATAATGCCGTAACTTACGGGAATGCTCGAGGTCAAAGAAAGTTCTGATATTGATCTGGTAACCTGTGCCGAAAGGAGGTCGAAATGGTTTGTTTCGCCTCTTATGAGGGTCCCAAGGCATATTATGGCATTAAATTTTTTAGAACCGGCAAGTTTCTTAGCGGCCATGGGAATTTCAAAAGCCCCCGGAACCTTCACCACTGTTATATCACTTTCTTTCGCGCCTGCCCTCTTAAGATAGTCCAGGGCCCCGTCCAGGAGCCTGGCATTAATAAATTCATTGAACCTTGCCATCACAATTCCGAATTTGAGGCCTGAAGCCTTGAGTTCTCCTTCTAACAAATGGACATTTGGCATATCGTTCCCCTGAAAATTAATGGTTAATTTAATTTTTATTTGACCTTTAAAAAATGTCCCAGTTTTTCCATCTTCGTTTTGAGATATTGCTTGTTGGTCTCGTGCGGGCATGATTCTATGGGGACCCTTTCAACCATGCTAAGCCCGTATCCTTCAAGGCCGATCATCTTTTTGGGGTTATTAGTCATAAGCCTCATTTTCCCAACGCCGATATCGATAAGAATCTGCGCTCCAACGCCGTATTCCCTAAGATCCGCTTTAAATCCCAATTTTTCATTCGCTTCAACCGTGTCATATCCCTGGTCCTGCAAGTTATAGGCCATGAGCTTGTTTACAAGTCCTATGCCCCTTCCCTCCTGCATAAGATATAAAATAACTCCTTTCCCTTCCCTGTCTATCATTTCCATTGCCGTTTTAAGCTGATCCCCGCAATCGCATCTTCTTGAGCCGAATATATCTCCCGTAAGACATTGCGAATGCACCCTGACGAGAACGGGCTCATCTTTATTGATTTCTCCCTTGACAAGGGCCAGGTGTTCTTTAAAATCAATATCGTTTGAATAAACTATAATTTTAAATTTACCGCCGGCCTCGGTCGGAATGGAGGATTCAACAAGCCTTTTAACATGTTTTTCGTGTTTAACGCGATAATTTATGAGGTCTTTTATCGTCAGGATTTTAATATCCCATTTCTTTGAAAATTGAATCAGGTCGGGCATGCGGGCCATGGTGCCGTCGTCTTTCATTATCTCGCAGATAACCCCGTAGGGCTTAAGACCCGCGATCCTCGCGATGTCTATTGACCCCTCGGTCTGGCCCGTCCTGGTAAGCACACCGCCGTTTTTTCCCCTTAATGGAAAAATATGGCCGGGCCTTACAAGGTCCGAAGGTTCGGCGTTGTCTTTAATCGCGGTTAAAATTGTCGTTGCCCTGTCATGGGCCGAGATTCCTGTAGTAACGCCCTCTTTGGCTTCAATGGAGACGGTAAACGCGGTCGTATATTTGGATTCGTTATTTGTAACCATGGGTGGCAAATCCAGGCTATCCGCCTTTTCCTCCGTAAGGGTAAGGCAAATAAGCCCCCTCGCGTGCTTGGTCATAAAGTTGATTATTTCAGGAGTTACGTGTTCCGCCGCGACAACAAGGTCGCCTTCGTTTTCCCTGTCTTCATCATCAACAAGGATTATCATTTTGCCGTCATGAATATCTCTGACGGCCTCTTCAACCGTGGCTATTCCAGTTATTTTCATAAAACTCTTCACCTTTTTATCTTTTAATAAATTACAAAAACCCTTTTTCGGCTAAAAACTCATTCGTTATCCCTTTTAAGCGGGATGAAAGAACGTCATTTATCTTTAAAATGACGGTTTTCTCGAGAATGTCGGATTCCAGGTTCACGTAGTCCCCGATTTTTTTAAATTTTATGTTTGTCTCATCGTAGGTATGGGGTATTATGCTGACGTAAAAGACACTATTATCAATATCGGTAATCGTAAGGCTTATCCCGTCGGCGGATATAGAGCCCTTTTCTATTATATAATTTCTTACGCTCTCAGGGCCTGATTCCAAAATCTCTATCCCTAAAATATAAGAATTTCCAGATTTTATTTTAACCTTGATCCTGCCGACCCCGTCAACGTGGCCAAGAACAAAATGCCCTGAAAGGTCTGATGTAACGGAGAGGGCCGGTTCCATGTTGACTTTGTCTGCCGGCTTTAAATACTTCATGGTCGTCGAATTAAAGGTTTCCGGGGAGAAATCGAAAACAAGGCCAGATTGGTTTATTTTTCTTACGGTAAGGCAAATTCCATTTATTGCTATGCTTTGTCCCGGATAGGCATTATTCTCCATGGAGGCAGACTTTATCGATAAAATCCCGCTCTTTCTACCCCTGCTAATGGAATTAACCGTACCCAGTCCTTTAATTATCCCGGTAAACATTATTTATTTTTCAGGGTAATATTCCGCAAAAAAATCGTTTCCAATTTTTTTGACATCAAGGTCCTTAAACCTTAACATGTCTTTGCCGTTTAAAGACAGCCCGTCAAAAAGACCGACTCCTCTTTCCCCTCCAAAGATATATGGGGTGATATTGAAAATCAACTTGTCGCATAAACCGGCCGTAACTAAAGAATTGAATAATTTCGGTCCGGGCTCTGCGATTATTCCCGTTATTTCAAACTCCTCCGCACATATCCTTAATATTTTAGATAAATCCAAAAATTTTGCGTTCCTTTCAACCTTATTATAACTCACATCTCTTATAATTGCACCTTTTTCTTCTAAAACCCTCTTTCTGTTCGCCTTTTCCGCATTGTAATCGGAAGAAGTAAATAAAATAATCCTGCCGTGAGGACCGCGGGGAATTGAAAAAATAGAGGAAAACGGGGAAACGGATAAATCCCTGTCAATAATTATCCTTGCGTATTTCTTATTTTTAAAGGCCTCAATAATCCTTTTTTTTCCATGCCTGACATTTAACGATGGATTGTCGTTTATAACGGTTTTTGCCGAGACCATTATCGCGTCATTCAGAAACCTCAGGTAATGGGTGTATTTTAAGGATTCATTAGAAGAAATATAAAATTTATTTGCGCTGCCTCTTAAACTCATCTTACCATCAAGCGTAATTGCGTTTTTAACAGTCACAAAGGGCATTCCTTCCCGAATATATTTAAAAAAATTTTCATTTATTCTCCGGGCCTTTATTTCAAAAATCCCGTGCACAACTTCGATCCCTTGGTCTTTAAGGTATTTAAACCCCTTTCCGGAAACAAGAGGGTTGGGGTCCTCTGTCGCGGCAACGACCCTTTTGATTCCAGATTTTATAATGGCATGAACGCAGGGGGGGGTTTTTCCGAAGTGGCAACAGGGCTCCAGGCTTACGTAAAGCGTCGCTCCTTTTGCGTTTTTTCCGGCCCTGTTAAGGGCGACTACCTCGGCATGGGGCAAACCGGCTCTCTCATGAAATCCCTCACCTATTATAGAATTATTTTTTACTATTACAGCCCCGACCATAGGATTGGGTGAGGTCATTCCGCGGGCTTTTACCGCTAAATTAAGGGTTCTTAAAATAAAATGCCTGTCAATTTCCTTTATTTCTACGCCCATAAAATTTTATTAAATCATGAGCCCTTTTTTATGAGTTTTGAAACGTTTTCGTAAAGCTCATTTATGTCTTTAAAGGAAAGATAGATTGAAGCAAACCTTACATAGCTTATTGCATCAAGAGTCTTCAGCTTATCCAGGATAAATTTTCCTATATCCTGGCTTTTAATCTCCTTCAGGCTGGTCTCCTCCATCCATTTTTCTACGGATTGTGCGATGTCCTCAATGCTTTTGTATGGAACCGGCCGTTTTTCACAGGCTTTGATAAGGCCGTTAAGTATTTTCTGCCTGTCGAAGGATTCCCTTCGGCCATCTTTCTTTATCACAAGGGGGGTTGAGGCGATAGCTGTTTCAAGAGTGGTAAACTTATGTCCGCAAGCACTGCACTGCCTTCTGCGCCTGACATATCTCCCATCTCTGGAAGCCCGTGAGTTTATAACTTTATCGTCGTCATGGGAACAATAGGGACATTTCATAATATCTAAAAGTATTAGCCGGAAACCAAAGGCCCTTTTATAGTCCCTGATAGAGGGGGAATTTATCGCACAACATTCCGACTTCTTTCTTTATATTATTTTTGATCGTTTCATTTCCTGGATTTTTTAATATTTGAGAGATAAATTCACCGATTTTTATCATCTCGCCCTCTTTCATTCCCCTCGTTGTAACGGCCGGGGTTCCAATTCTTATACCGCTTGTAACAAAGGGCGACCTTTCGTCGAACGGGATTTTATTTTTATTAACGGTAATCCCGACGTCATCAAGAAGCTCTTCGGCCTGCTTCCCCGTCATTTCAGATTTTCTGAAATCGACAAGCAAGAGGTGGTTATCGGTACCGCCTGATACCAATTTGAAACCATTATTTATAAGGGCTTCGGCAAGAGTCCTTGCATTGAAAATTATCTGCGCTTGATAGTCGCGGAATTCGTCGCTCAAGGCCTCTTTAAACGCGACAGCTTTGGCGGCGATAACATGTTCTAACGGACCGCCCTGGATTCCCGGGAATATCGCTGAATTCAAGGCCTTTTCATATTTTGCCCTGGAGAGTATGACGCCACCCCTGGGTCCCCTCAGGGTTTTATGGGTGGTAGTTGTAACGAAATCGGCGTACGGCACGGGGGTGGGATGAAGACCTGCGGCAATCAGACCCGCTATGTGGGCCATGTCAACCATAAGGTAACATCCCGCTTCATCGGCTATTTCCCTGAATTTTTTGAAATCTATAATCCTGGGATAGGCGCTTGCGCCCGCTATTATCATTTTAGGGTTATTTTTAAGAGCGATGTTCCTTAATTCTTTATAATCTATCGTTTCTGTTTCCTTGTTAACCCCGTATGGAATAATCTTATAATATTTTCCGGAAAAATTTACCGGGCTTCCATGGGTCAGGTGCCCGCCATGGGAAAGGTCCATTCCCAGAACGGTATCTCCTGGAGTCAGAAAAGCATAAAAAATGGCCATGTTGGCCTGAGAACCCGAGTGGGGCTGAACATTCGCGTATTCGGCGCCGAAGATCTCCTTGACTCTGTCTATCGCGAGCTGCTCAACCCTATCAATATACCCGCAACCCCCGTAATATCTCTTTCCAGGGTATCCTTCCGCGTACTTATTGGTTAAAACCGAGCCCTGGGCATCCATGACGGCCCTTGAGACAAAATTTTCGGAGGCAATTAATTCAATAGACCTTCTTTGTCTATTAAGTTCATTGCCTATCTGATTAAAAATATCTACGTCGACCTCTTTTAAATCCTTTTTATTCAACTTAAAAAATCCCCCCTTACTTGTTAAACCTTCTCCATGGAATCTATTTTGGAAATACGGTTCTCGTGTCTTCCCCCCTCGTATTTGGAAGACATAAAGCTGTCAAGATACCTTATCGCCTCTGTTGGAGTGATTGTCCTTCCTCCAAGGGCTATAATATTAGCCTTATTATGCTTTTTAGCGACCTCCGCGGTATATTCGTCATGAACGACGGCGGCCCTTATGCCGTCAATCTTATTCGCGGCGATAGCCATGCCGATTCCCGTTCCACAAAAAAGAACGCCAAAATCCTCTTCGTTGCCTTCTTTTATTTTCTGTGCAACTTTCAACGCGTAATCAGGATAATCCACGCTCTTTAAGGAATCTGTCCCAAGATCCAGGTATTTAATCCCTTTTTCTTCAAGATGGCTTTTTATAGACTCCTTAAGCTCGAAGCCGGCGTGATCCGCTCCCAGATAGACCATTTATTTTCCCTCCCATTTCTTTATTACAAGGGTAGCATTTGTTCCGCCAAAACCGAACGAATTTGAAAGCGCGTACCTGATATTTCCGTCTTTTTGCATTATGTTCGGAACATAATCCAGATCGCATTCATCGTCGGGCTCTTCCATGTTTATTGTCGGGGGTATCATACCTGTTTTGACCGTTAAAACCGTGGCGACCGCCTCAATTCCGCCTGCCGCTCCAAGCGCATGGCCAATCATGGATTTTATGGAGCTTATCTTGAGGCGTTTCGCGTTCCCGCCGAAAAGTGTTTTTATAGCCTTTGTTTCATTTAAATCATTATAATATGTGGAGGTTCCGTGGGCATTTATATAATCTACGTCTTCAGGCCTGATTCCGGCATCTTCGATTGCGTTTTTCATGCTGTAATATGCCCCCTCGGCATTTGGATCAGGAGTTGAGAGGTGATATGCGTCGGACGAGAAACCATATCCGGCTATTTCGGCTATGATTTCAGCCCCTCTTTTAACGGCGTTTTCCAACTCTTCAAGGATAAGGATTCCGGAGCCTTCACTAACAACAAAGCCGTCCCTTTTTTTATCAAACGGCCTTGAGGCTTTTTCGGGTTCGGCATTGTTTGTCGACAACGCTTTCATCGCGTTAAAACCGGCAATGCAAAGAGGTGTAACGGTGGATTCGGCTCCCCCGGCTATCATGGCATCCGCGTCTCCCCTCGCAATTATCTTGAAGGCATCTCCTATTGAATTTGTTCCTGTTGAGCAGGCCGAAACTGTACTGGCGTTGGGTCCTTTTGCACCTGTCATTATTGAAACCTGGCCCGGCGCTAAATTGACGAGGAGCATGGGAATAAAAAACGGGGAAATTTTTTTGGGGCCGCCCTCCATCAGAAGGGAATGATATTTTTCAATAGTCATGAGGCCGCCAATTCCCGCTCCTATCCAGACCCCAACCCTGTGGGCATTTTCAGGGGTAATGGAAAGTCCTGATTGCTTAAGGGCCATTTTTGAACAGGCATAGGCGTAATGAATGAACTGATCCATTTTTTTTATTTCTTTCTTGTCAATAAAATTCTCAGGATCAAAACCCTTAACCTCTCCGGCTATCTTCGTGGCATAACCCCCCGTATCGAAGCGGGTAATCAGACCTATACCGCTTCTCCCGTAAAGCATACCTTCCCATGAAGACCGGGCATCGTTACCCAGAGGAGTAATCATTGAATAGCCCGTTACAACAACCCTTCTATCGCAACCTGGTTTTTTCATAAAAACAATTAAAATTATTTCGTGTGTTCTTCAATATAAGAAACCGCATCATGAACCGTTTTAATCTTTTCAGCGTCTTCATCAGAAATTTCAATACTAAATTCTTCCTCGAAAGCCATAACCAGCTCAACGGTATCAAGGGAATCCGCGCCAAGGTCTTCAACGAATGAAGCCTCGTCTGTTACCTCATCAGGAGCAACCCCCAATTGCTCAACAATTATTTCCTTAACTTTTTTTTCTACTGGCATTAAATTTCACCTCCCGGTTATTAAATAAATATTTTTAATATATAAAAACATAAGGTTTAAATCAATCATTTTATATATATTCACATATACATGCCGCCGTTTACATTTATAACAGCCCCTGTTATATAGTTTGAAAGTTCCGAAGATAGAAAAAGGACGGCATTCGCGACATCATCCGGTTCCCCTATCCGGTTTAATGGAATGGCCTTTTCCATATTTTCCTTAAGCGCTGAAGGAAGCTTGTCTGTCATAGGGGATTTAATAAAGCCGGGGGCAACGGCATTGGCAAGGATTCCCCTTCCGGCGTATTCTTTTGCTATTGTCTTCGTAAACGCGATTATCCCGGCTTTGGTCGCGGCATAATTCGCCTGCCCTATGTTTCCGGTCTCCCCGATAACGGAAGTAATATTTACGATCCTTCCGCTCCTGGCCTTTATCATATGTTTTAAGACATTCTTCGTAACATAAAACAATCCGTTCAAATTGACGTCCATCACGTCAAGCCAGTCGCTGTCGCTCATCCTTACAAGAAGTGTGTCCTTCACTATCCCGGCATTGTTTACGAGAATATCTATTTTAGATTCCTTAGAAATAATATTTTGGATTGTTTCGGATGTTTTAACGGAATCTTTTATATCGAGCTCATAAAAATCAAACTCCCCTGAAACAACCCCGATTTCATCTTTTGCCTTCAAAAATTTCTCTGATGACCTTCCGGCGATTATGACCCTTGCTCCGGATGCAAGCAGCACTTTTGAAATAGAAAGTCCGATCCCGGCGTAACCTCCGGTTACAAGAGCTGTCTTTCCATTTAAACCGATGCAGAGTGACATATTTTATTAAGAAATAAATTTTTCCAATTCATTAAGGGAAGAAACATTATTCACAGATATGACGCTTGCATTTTTATCTATTCTCTTTATTAAAGAACCAAGAACATTGGAAGGGCCTATCTCGATAAATGAGTTAACCCCAAATAATTTTTCCATATTTAAAATTATTTCATCCCACCTTACGGGAGAAACAATTTGCTCGAGAAGAAACCTGATAATATCATCCTTAATGGTATAGTTTAGAGAAGTGGCGTTTGAAAATATATCTATTTTCGCGTCTCTAAACCATGAATCATTAAAAAAAGCCGATAAATTTTTCTTTGCTCCCTCCATAAAAGGAGTATGGGAAGGCGCGCTTACCGGTAATATTACAATCCTTCTTGCACCCTTTTCTTTTAATTTTTCACAAGCCCTGTCGATGGATAATGACTCGCCCGAAATTACAGTCTGGACGGGAGAATTATAGTTCGCCACAAATACTAAAGGGTTTTCACAACCCAAATTTACTTCTTCTATTACCGATTTTATAACGTCCCTGCCAAGGCCGATTACGGCTGCCATTTTGCCAAAGCCAACCGGGCAGGCTTCCTGCATGAAAATACCCCTTTTTTTTGTTATAAGAAGCGCTTTTGAAAAATCTATGGAATCCGCGAAGACGTTTGCGGTGTACTCGCCTAAACTGTGTCCTGAAACGCATAAGGGTTTGATGCCTGTTTCTCTTTCAAGCACATTAAGTATTGACATGCTTACGGTCAAAAGAGCAGGCTGCGTATTTTCAGTAAGGTTTAAGAGTTTTTCGTCATCTCCAAGGATTAATTTGTTCATGTCTAATCCCAGCGTATCGGAGGCTTCTTCCATAACAAGTCTTGCCTGATGAAAGGCTTCAAAGAAGTCTTTCCCCATACCTGCATGCTGGGAACCCTGTCCGGGGAAAACAAATGCTGTTTTTAGATTTGAACCTTTCATTGTATTAAAAGCCCGGACATTTTGCCTATAAGATCCTCCGCACCGGAAATTATTTCATCTATAACCTCTTTCACTGTTTTTTCTTCTTTTATAAGACCCGCGATCTGGCCGCTCATCATAGAACCCATCTCCATATCACCGTCCATGGAGGCCGCCTTCAACTTGCCGGTTCCAAGTTTATCATATTCCTCCAGCGGGGAACATTTTGCTTCCAGCTCAAGAAACATCCTGGCCAGTTTGTTTTTTAGAACCCTTACCGGATGGCCGGTCGGCCTGCCCGTAACAACAGTATCCCTGTCGGAAGCCTTTATTATCATGTCTTTCCAGTTCTGATGAACATGGCATTCTTTGGTCGCCAAAAATCTGGTTCCCATCTGCACCCCTTTGGCTCCAAGGCAAAATGCGGCGACAAATCCCCTGTAATCCGCTATTCCTCCCGCGGCTATAACCGGAATATTAACGCTTTCAACAACCTGTGGAACGATGGTCATGGTAGTAAGCTCGCCTATATGCCCGCCGGATTCGGTTCCCTCGGCGATAACGGCATCCGCTCCCGCCTTTTCCATCCTTTTCGCCAGGGAGCTTGAAGGAATTACCGGAATAACCTTTATTCCGGCATCATGAAATCTCTTTATATATGCCCCGGCGTTTCCGGCCCCGGTCGTCACGACATCCACTTTTTCCTGGATTACCGCGTCCACAAGTTCTTCTATATGGGGAAGGTAGAGAATAAGGTTGACGCCGAAGGGCTTACCGGTTTTTTCTTTAGCAAGCCTGATTTCTTTGACAAGAAGCTCAGGAGGCATCTGCCCCGCTCCTATTATCCCAAGGCCTCCGGCATTTGAAACTGCGGAAGCCAGGGTGTGATTTGAAGCCCATGCCATCCCTCCTTGAAAAATAGGGTATTTAATTCCGAGTATTTCACAGACAGGGGATTTAATCATTGTAAAATCACCATCTTATAAGGGCAGAGGCCCAGGTAAGGCCCGCACCTATCGCATCAACTAAAACCAGGCTTCCCTTCCTTATTCGACCAGCTTTTACTGCCTCGTCGAGGGCAAGGGGTATCGAGCCGCTTGAAGTATTTCCATAATTTTCAACGTTAACGAATACCTTTTCCATTGGAAAATGCAGTTTTTTCGCTGTCGCCTCTATTATTCTGATATTTGCCTGGTGGGGAACGAACAGGTCGATATCTTCAGGCTTAAGGTTATTATATTTTATTGCTTCCTCGGCGACATCCTTTAAATAGGTTACCGCATATTTAAAAAGCTCTGGACCCTTCATTTTTATAAAGTGTTGGCGGTTTTCGACGGAAGAAATACATGCGGGCATGCGTGAACCTCCCGCCGGAAGCTTCAATATTTCTTCATGCCCCCCCTCGGAATGGATATGAGTCGATAGTATCCCCCTGTTGTCTTTTTCGTTGGCGGAAAGGACAACTGCTCCTCCACCGTCGCCAAATAATACGCAAGTTGCCCTGTCGGTATAGTCGGTTATCCTGGAAATCAAATCAGCCCCGATAACGAGGACATTTTTATACTTTCCTGATTTTATAAAGCTATCCGCTATGGAAAGGGAATAAATAAAACCACCGCATGCGGCACTCACGTCAAAAGCGGCCGCTCTCCTGATTCCCAGTTTTCCCTGAACGATGCACGCCGTAGAGGGGAAAAACATATCGGGGGTTGTTGTTCCGACTATTATAAGCTCAATATCTTCAGGCTTTAATCCCGAAGATTCAATAGCTTTTTTAGCGGCGATATCGGCAATTTCAGAGGTAGCATTATCTTCAGGGGCTATTCGCCTTTCTTTTATACCTGTCCTTGAAACAATCCATTCGTCTGAGGTTTCAACCAGCTTGCTAAGTTCCTCATTTGTGAGAATTTTCTCCGGGACATACGAACCGATACCAATAATTTTAGAATATGTCAATTCTTCTAACCTTTACATTAAATAAGTATTTGCTATTTTTCAGTAATTAAGGAAAACTCCCTTGGTCGAATTCTTTTCTATTTCTTCGCTTATATTGGAGATAATCCCCTTTTCCACAAAATGTTTTGCGATAAAAACCGCGCTCGTTATAGCTTTCTTGCTAGCACCTCCATGGGCAATAAATGCCGCGCCGTTTACCCCTAGAAGGGGAGCGCCGCCGTACTCGTTATGGTCTACAAGTTTCTTGAACTTCTTGACCGATCTTCTTGCCATGAAAAAACCAAGTTTTGACCAGAAACTCCGGTCAACCTCTTCCCTTAAAAGCTTGAATATCGTCTCCGCGAGGGATTCAGCGGATTTAAGAACAATATTGCCGATAAACCCGTCGCAGACCACAACATCGACCATCCCGTTAAAAATATCCCTTCCTTCGACATATCCATAAAAATTAAGGTCTGTGTTTTTTAAAAGCTTATAGGCTTCCCTTGTCAGGTCATTTCCTTTGCTCTCTTCCTCGCCGTTACTCAGAATGCCTATTTTTGGCTTCTTTATATCTTTCATGAAAGACGCGTATTCCGAGCCCATAATTCCAAACTGAACAAGATGACCCGGCCTCACTTCGACGTTTGCGCCTGCGTCAATAAGAACGGTGAAACCCCCGACGGATGGCATTATTGTCGCGATTGCGGGCCTGTCTATGCCTTCCATCCTTTTCAAGACAAACATTGAAGTAGCAAGCGATGCCCCGCTGTTTCCAGCGCTTATAACCGCATCGGCTTCCCTGTTTTTTACAAGCTCGTATGCTACTCGCAATGAAGAATCTTTCTTATTTCGTACTACAGAGGAGGGTGAATCTTCCATGGTTATGCGCTCAGAGGCGTGTTTAATGGATATCCTCGGAAATGCCGCGCTATACTTTTCATATTTTTCAAGCATGGGTCCGAGCACGGATTTATTACCCGTAAGTATAATTTCCAGGCCTTCATCGGATTCAACCGCGGCAATAGCTCCCAGGACCTCCGGCACGGGGGCATTATCGGAGCCGAATGCGTCAAGTGCTATTTTAATCATGAACCGGTTTTTCCCACAATCCTTCCTTTATATGTTTTGCAATTGGGACACATTCTGTGAGGAAGGACGGGCTCGCCGCAATTGGGACATTTGGTATAATTAGCAGCCTCCAGGGCATCATGGGTCCTTCTTTTGTCCCTCCTGCACTTTGAATGTCTTTTTTTAGGATTTGCCATATAAATAATCTCCTTTATCCGAATAAGTTTAATGTTATATTATGAATTTAATAAGGTAAAAAGTCAATTTCATTATGTAAGGCCTATGTAAATGTCCTCGTTCGCCGTAGAAAAATAGGCTTCATCGGAAAACACGATTCTTTTAACCCTGGCAGCAGATTTAATATCGTCTCCCAGGCCGTTTATAATTTCAGCGTAATCTTTATTCATCGCCTTTATCAAAAGTTTGTCTATTTTATGGTTCTGATGGAGGTTCAGATTTGTCCGTAATTTTCTTGAAGCGGAAAGGATATCCAGAAGTATCTCCACTATTTTGACCGAATTATCATCCTCAAGCTCTTTCCTGTATTCCGGCCAAACAGACAAATGTATGCTTTCCCCACCTTCGAAATACCGGTAGAATGAAAGGAAAAGCTCTTCGGTAATAAATGGAAAAAACGGGGCAAAGGTTTTAAGCAAGTTACAAGAAATAAAATACATAACGTTAAGGACTTTATTTCTTCTTACAAGGCTTTTCTCGTCATCGTCCCAGAAGACGTTTTTAATGATTTCCAGGTAATTATCGCAATATATGTTGTAAAAATAATCCGTCAAGGTCTTTAAAGCGGACGCGTACTCGAAAGATTCCATGTAATCTTCGCATGACTTAAGCGTTCTTTCAAATTCCGATACCACCCATCTATCGACAGCGCCCAAACCCAGCGCGGCAAGGTCTTTTTCGTGAGGGTTAAATCCATTATCTACATTGGTAATAAGAAATCTTGCCGAATTCCATATTTTAATCAAAAGCCTCCTTCCGTTTGCCGTGTCTTCTTCATTGAATCTAAGGTCTTGTCCCAGGTTTGCCCTTGCGGACCAGTACCTTAAGGCATCGGCCGAATATCTTGTTATGATTCCTTCGGGCTCCACGAAGTTCCCGAGGCTTTTTGACATTTTTTTGCCGTTTTTATCAAGCCCCCATCCGCTTATCATGACTTCCTTAAATGGAATTTGTCCGGTATGATATACCGATTTAACCACTGTATAGAAGAGCCAGGTCCTGATAATTTCCTGCGCCTGGGGTCTCATGCTCATAGGATAAACCATATTCATAAATTTTTTATTTCCTGATCTTTCTGGATCCGCCCAGCCGGCATTTATAAGGGGGGTGAGCGAGGATGTCATCCAGGTGTCCATCACATCCTTCTCGGGTTCAAACACTGTTCCGCCGCACTTTGGACATGATGAAACTGAAGGGTTCGAGACCAGGGGATCAACGGGGAGCTCCTTTTCGCCGGCAAGGATTACCTCTTCGCATCCCTTGCAGTACCATACCGGAAACGGTACGCCGTAGAACCTCTGCCTGGATATGTTCCAGTCCCACCTCAGGTTGTTGACCCATTCTACATATCTCTCCTTCATAAAGGCCGGATGCCAGTTCATCTCCTCCGACGCCCTTAGAAATTTATCCCTTTCCTCAAGGATTTTTATGAACCACTGGTAGGCCTGGATAAATTCAACAGGGGTTTCGCACCTGTCGTGAATCCCAACGTTTTGAATAACTGACTTTTCCCCTTTAATCAAAGATAAGGACCTTAAATCCTCTACAATCCTCTTTTTTGCCTCCGTTGTATTAAGTCCGGCATAAGTCCCCGAAGGCTGTGTAAGCCTGCCCGCAGTATCAATTATAATAGCCGTATTAAGCTTGTGCTCCTTCCATTTTCTGACATCTTCCATGTCCCCCCATGTACAAACCATCATAAGGCCTGTTCCGTAATCCACGTCAACCGATTCGTCGTATCTCACCGGTACGGATTTGTTATATACGGGTACGATAACTTCCTGCCCTTTAAGACTTATATATCTCTTGTCCTCTGGGTTTGCGTAAATCGCCACGCAGGCGCCTAAAAGCTCCGGTCTTGTCGTAGAAATTATAAGCCCTTCACCCTGGCTTGATGTAAACTCAATGTCATAAAGGGTACCATTTTTCTCCTCTATCGCTATATCCGCCTGGGCCAATGAAGTCCTGCAATGAGGACACCACAAAATAGGGTCATTCCTTCTTTGGATTAAATTCTTATTGAAAAGCTCAATAAATGATTTCTGGGCAGCCCTCCTGCACCTATCATCTATAGTAGAATATGACAGGCTGTAGTCCACGCTTATACCGGCCGATTTCCATAGATTTTTATATGTTTCAATTCCTATCTTTGTTTCCTTAAGGCACAGTTCAATAAATTCCTCCCGGGTTATTTTCGCCTTGTTCACCTTGTATTTTTTTTCCACATATCTTTCGGTCGGCAGCCCGTTATCATCGAACCCCATGGGATAAAAAACATTAAATCCTCTCATCCTTTTGTAACGCACTATAAATTCAGCCTGGGAATAGCTCATTACGTGGCCTACATGAAGATGAGCGGATGAAACGTAAGGCGGAGGGGTATCGATCGAAAAAATTATTTTCCTGGGAGGGTTTTTTCCTGCGTCAAGGGAAAACTTATAAATCTCATTTTCTTCCCAGATTTTTCCTATCTTTTTTTCTATATTTTCATAATCATAGGATTTGGGGAAATCCTTGAATTTATTATAATCTATCCCTGAATTTTTCATAGATGGTAGAGTTTAACAATTTTTACCCCAAAAATCAATTACGTGTTATAATGAAAGCCATGTATCAGGTACTTGCGAGGAAATACAGGCCAAGGGTTCTGGATGAAATAATCGGGCAGGATTCTATTGTACAAATTCTAAAAAACGCGGTTTTAAATGACAGGGTCGCCCATGCCTACATATTTTCAGGTACGAGGGGGGTCGGAAAAACCTCCATCGCGAGAATTCTGGCAAAGTCGATCAACTGCGTAAACGGGCCGACTATAAACCCCTGTGGGGTCTGCGAGCCTTGCAAGGATATACAAAACGGAAACGCCGTTGATGTCCTTGAAATTGACGGGGCGTCAAACACGGGGGTAGATTCGATAAGGGACTTAAAGGAAAACATAATATACACCCCTCAGAGTTTCAGATATAAAATTTACATCATAGATGAGGTCCACATGCTTTCCAACAGCGCTTTTAATGCGCTGTTAAAAACCCTGGAGGAGCCTCCTCCCCATGCCAAGTTTATTTTTGCCACAACCGAGCTTCACAAAGTTCCCGAAACCATTCTTTCACGATGCCAGCGCTTCAACTTTAAAAGAATTCCGACCGGGATGATTTATTCAAAGCTCAAAGAGATTTCCGGAAAAGAGGGGCTTTCTATAACCGACGAAAACCTCATGACTATAGCTTCTTATTCCGACGGCTCCATGAGAGACTCTCTTTCAACCCTTGACACGGTAATTTCATATTATGGAAACGATATTAAAGAAGACGTGTCGGCGGTTCTTGGCCTTACGGTTAAAAAAACAATCCTTGGCCTTATAGAATCAATTTTCAAAAGGAATTACGAGACCTCCCTGAAAACAGCGAGAGAAATCTATGAATCGGGGGCCGACATCAGGCAATTTATTAAACAACTTTCCTTTTATTTAAGAAATATACTTGTAGCAAAACTAAAATATAAGGACCTGATAAGCGACATAACCGAGGAGGAGATCAATTCCCTGATGCCCCTTTCGGAGCAGAAATCGTCCGAGGAGATTCTTGATATGATAGATATATTGCTTGCCTCGGAAACAAAATACCAGAGAATATCTCATCCGCTTTTAATGTTTGAGCTTGTAATATTCAAACTTATGAATATCCCGGATAAGCGTCATATTTCCGAACTTCTTAAAAGGCTTGAAAATCCGGCAATTCACAAAGAACCTGCGGTAAAACGCGAAATTATGGCAACCGAAGCAAATTTCAAAACCCCTCAAGCAGCCGCCACACAATCGCAACCTGAATTAACAAGTGTGGATGAATTATTTAACCATTTTAAGGAAATAGATGCCAGGATAACAACACCTTCCCTTGTCCCTAATACCCCAAAACTAATGGAAAAAGAACAAAAGGACCCATTATTAGATAATATTAAGGAGGTTTTTGGCTCCGAAATAGAAAAAATCTCCAAATTAAAGGAATAATAATATTTTCCCAGGGTCATTATTGTTATTACCCATTAAATATAATATAATTATTCATTGTAAATAAATTTATAACTCGGAGGAATAATTAAATGTCAAAAAATATTGCTGGAATGTTAAGGCAAGCCCAGAAGCTTCAATCCGACATGTTAAGAATGCAGGAAGAGCTCGGCTCAAGGATTGTCGAGTCTAGTTCCGGCGGCGGGATGGTTACCACAAAAGTAAACGGAAAGCAGGAGATTATCTCCATAACCATAGATAAAACTGTTGTTAGCCCGGAAGATTTAGAAATGCTTCAGGACCTGATAGTCGCATCCGTAAATGAGGCCCTTAATAAATCGAAAGATATGGTCACAAACGAAATGTCCAAATTAACCGGGGGACTCAACCTTCCCGGCCTTTTCTGATCTAAACCATTAGCCTAAAATGTCACAGGGCGCTTCAGATTACATAAAAAATATGATCCAGGCCTTTAAAAAGCTCCCTGGAATAGGGGAAAGGTCTGCGCGAAGGCTTGTTTTCCATATATTGTCTCAAAACGAGTCGTACGCCGCTAATCTTGCCGACGCCATTAAAAACGCAAAGCAAAACATAAGACTATGCAAAAATTGCTTTAATTTAAGCGGCGAGGAGCTCTGCCCCATATGCAAAAACCCCTTAAGGAACCATAAGCTTCTTTGCGTCGTGGAAAATCCAGAAATAATATATGTCTTTGAAAAAAGCGGCAACTATAACGGCTACTACCATGTGCTGCACGGGCTTATAAATCCTTTAGAGGGAATAACACCTGCAGATATAAGACTTAAAGAGCTTGTTCATCGAGTAGAAAACGGGGAATTTGAGGAATTAATACTGGCCCTTAATCCCAACTCAAACGGGGAAGCCACATCAATATACATAAAGAAATTACTCTCCGGAAAGGATATAAATATAACCGCGCTTGCAAGGGGAATACCTCTGGGTTCAGACCTCGAATATGTCGACAAGGACACGCTTTCCGAGGCACTTAACAGCAGGAAAATTTACGCATAAGAATGCCGCCATAACCCCGGGTTTAGATTTATAAATATAAATCCCATTTGCTTAAAGTTAAGCATTAAATTGGACTATGGCGGCACAACTCGCTTTTTATTTGCCTTACTTACTTAACCGCTATTTCTATCGGTTTCGAGGGCTCTATTTTTTTAAGGTTGACCTCTAATATTCCGTCTTTCAACGTTGCTTCTGAAGTAGAAGCATCGACGTCTGAAGGCAAATCTACCATTCTATAAAAGGATCCTATTTCAATTTCTTTTCTGTAAAAGTTATCTTTTTTGTCCTCTTTTTCGGTCTTATGTTCGCCTTTAATAATGAGCTTGTTTTCATGAATCTCAAGCTTTATCTCATCGCGGGCAATTCCAGGAAGCTCGGCTCTTACCATAATTGCGTTTTCTTTTTCAAGAACATCAACGGCCGGCTCCATTGTTAATGCTTCGCTCCCCCACATTCTCTTAACGCTTGAAGGGAAAAAGTCTGACAAAAGCCTTTCAAAATCGCTTCTCACAGCATAGAATGGATCCCAAATTGAAACATTTGCCATGATTTATAACACCTCCTTACTTTTTACTTCTAAACCTATTAAATAATATAGTTTATTAATCTTTGCTCCTATTTTAATTATAGCACTACTCTGTCAAAAATCAACCATCCCGCTTTAAAGCTATTGCCTGAAAAATTTTAATATTATATCCTATTACCAATAATGGAATTCTATGACGTAATTATAGCGGGTGCCGGCCCGTCCGGTTCGACCTGCGCAGGGCTCTGCTCGAAATCAGGCCTTAAGACCCTTCTGGTGGACAGGGACGTTTTCCCGAGGATTAAGCCGTGCGGCGGGGCGCTCTCGGAGTTTGCCCTGCAAGGCCTTGACTTTGAACTACCCACTGATCTAATAGAGAGAGAATGCTTTGGGGCAAGGGTGCACTATGGCGACATAGTTAGCAATATTACGGAAAACCATAGAATCGCCGCGTTTGTAAGCAGGGAAAGGTTTGATTCATTCCTTTTGGAAAAGGCGAAGGAGTCAGGCTCGGATATCCTCCTTGGCAAGCAGGTTTCTGAAATAAAAATAAACAGGGATTTCGCAACCGTAAAGGCAGGCGACCAATTTTTTAAAAGCCTTATGGTCGTCGGCGCGGACGGGGTAAACAGCACAGTGTCAAGGTATGTGAGAAAACCCTACGGTAAGGAAGAACTTCTTTTTACCTTATATGAAAGGTTGTATGAAAGCAAGCGGGGAATAGAAGAAAAACAGGGAAAAATCATGGATCTTTTCTTTGGAAGGATTAAGTTCGGCTACGGATGGGTGTTCCCCCATGACGAATATTATTCCCTGGGTATAGGCGGTCTTTATTCCAGTTTCAAGAACCCGAAAACGATCTATGAAAATTTCGCAAGGTCCGCGGGCTTCAGTCCAAGGAATATCAAGGGTTATTTCCTGCCATTAGGAGGCGTAAAGAGACCCCTTGCCGGTGAGAGGATAATTCTTGCCGGTGACGCCGCCGGTTTCGTGGACCCCCTTACCGGTGAAGGAATAGCGTACGCCATCCATTCCGGAAGGACCGTCTCAGGGATAATTCAGGAGGCAATAAAAAAAAATAACTATTCCAAGGATTATTTATTCTCTTCCTATTTAAAGAGATTCAAAATTAGAAAGAATATTGAAAGTTCACTGCGTCTTGCAAGGATTATCCACAGTTATCCGGACATTTTTTTAAAACAGATGATTTCCGACGGAAAGGCCTTAAAAAAATATTTCGAAATCCCCCGGGGGAATCTAACCTATGGGAAATATACAACCTGGCTTGCCGGAAGACTTCCCATGTATTTTTTCAAATCATTATGTCAAAAATGATATACGAGATTTTTTCCTCCATCGCGGAAAAATATGACCTGATGGGACATGTATTCAGCCTGGGAATTGATGGGATATGGAGAAATATAGCCTCTAAAGAAGCGATTTTAGACAAACCCTCTTATAATCTTCTGGATGCAGCCACAGGCACCGGTTCGCTTGCAATAGAAATTGCTAAAAAGTCCGAAAAAGAACACAAGAATATCAAAATAACCGGCATAGATATAAACAAGGATATGCTTGATATAGCAAGGAGAAAGATTAAATCCAGGAGCCTTAATAATGTCATAGATATTAAGACGGAAGATGCCATGAAACTAGACGAGCCCCCTGATTACTACGACGTTGTTACAGCCGGTTTTTTATTAAGGAATGTTGACGATACAATGGCGTTTTCCTCAGAGATGGAAAGAATACTTAAAAAAGGAGGAAAATTTATCCTCTTGGAGATGGGAAGAATAGACTTTTGGCCTGCCGATCTGTTTTTCAAGCTTTATTCCCCTGTAATAAGATTTGTGGGTTCCTTTATAGATAAAAGGGCATACAGGTGGCTTACTTCAAGCATAATGACTTTTGACAGGTATAAAATGGCGGGTATATTAAGAGAATATAGCTTTAAGGATATTAAAATAAAAAACCTTCCTTTTTGCATCGGATTTATTATTACCGGCGAAAAAGGATAGAATATATATCCCTTTTTATTCCTTGGTCATTTCTTTTATTGCTTCTCTCAGGTATTTTATGCCCTTAAACCATTTCGCCCTCTGCGCGGGAGCCATCGACGAGACCAGGGAGACCATTGCATGGCAGTCCATGCAGTTGGCTTTAATGCTCGTCTTATCGTTTGTCCCTAAAATTTTAAGGGCCTTATTCGTTTCCTTTTTCGAAAGCGCCTGGTTTCCCGCAGGCATTCCACCGCAAAATCCGAACTGGTTTGTAGCGGAATAGGTTATGGAAGTCAATAAGACCAGGGAAAATAAAAATGAAGCAATAAACAAAAAATAAATGTTTAATCTGATTATTTTCATGATAATCACACCTTTTTCAGTATTATAGCAGTTAATTTTCTCCTTATCAATTTTATTGCCATTAAAGGCTTTTTTTATTAATATATTCCTATATTACGGAGGAATTTTAATGTCAAAAATTGTTTTATTCGATCGGAA
>JAKAPT010000019.1 GCA_021806885.1 bacterium
ATCTAGGGAGTATTATTTTACGGACATCGTAAATATATTTTACAAAAACGGCCTTAAGACGACGTGCCTTAAATCCCCTAAGAGAGAAGAATTTGGCGGGGTTAATTCCAGGGCGGAGCTGGAAAACGCAAAGAAAATCCTTCAGGCAAGGGTTATAAAAAAATTTATTGATACAGGAGTGGATATCATGTCTCCCGAAAATATTTACGCGGGTTACAATATACACGTAGAAGCCGGCGCCACTCTTTATCCGGGGGTTTTTTTAACCGGTAAGACCCATATCTTAAAAGGGGCGCGGATAGAAACCGGCTGTGTCATAGATGATTCGACCGTTTCGGAAAATGCCGCTATAAAGAGTTACTCCGTAATTGAAAAATCCGCTGTTTCCGAGGGATGCAGGATTGGGCCGTTCGCCCATTTAAGGCCGGGTAGTTTTATCGGAAAGAATTCAAAAATAGGCAATTTCGTCGAAGTAAAGAATTCCAGTATAGGAGAGGACACAAAGGCGTCGCACCTGAGCTACATTGGCGACGCGACAATAGGAAACGGCGTTAATGTCGGCGCCGGAGCGATAACATGCAATTATGACGGCATTAACAAACACGAAACAGTAATAGAAGACGGTTGTTTTATAGGCTCGGATTCCCAGATCGTAGCACCCGTCACGTTAAAAAGGGGTTCATACGTGGCCTCCGGAACCACGGTTACGAGGGACGTGCCAGGGGGGGCCCTCGCGATTTCGAGGACGAGGCAGAAGAACATAGAAAATTGGGCTAAAAAACGGCTCGCGCATTCCAAACCGGGCCGCGGGCGGGGGGAATAAATGTGCGGCATAATGGGTTTTTCCGGCCATGAAGCGCAAAACTCCGTTGAGATAGTACTTGGGGGTTTGAAAAGCCTTGAATACAGGGGATACGATTCTTCCGGCATCGCTTATTTCGACCTTAAAGGGGGAAAGATAAAATCCGTTAAAAAATCCGGTAAGCTCGTTAACCTTTCAAACGAAGTGAATGGAAACGGCAAGGTAAAATCCGATACGGCCATAGGGCATATTAGGTGGGCCACGCATGGAAAGCCCACTGATATCAATGCCCATCCCCACCTTGATTGTTCGGGCAAAATAGCAATCGTTCATAACGGCATAATAGAGAATCACGTCTCTCTTAAAAATGCCCTCGCGAAAAAGGGCCACAGGTTTGTCACCGAAACGGATTCAGAGGTTATAGCGCATCTTATAGAAGATTTTATAAGAGAAAAAAAGACATTTTACGAGGCCGTAAGGCTTACCTCTTTGAGGCTTGAGGGGGCGTTTGCGATACTTGCCTTAAGCGCCGACGAAAAAAGCGTCGCGGCCGTTAAATTTGGCCCTCCGCTCGTAATTGCGTTAAAGAACGGTAACTTTTATGCCGCAAGCGACGTGTCTCCACTTATAGAACACACCCAGGACGTGATATACCTTAAGAATTCCGAAATAGCCTATTTCCAGGGCGGAAAGCTGTCGGTCGGAACCTTTTCGGGTAGAAAAGTGAGCAGGGCTCCGGTCAGAATAGACTGGGATTCCTCCAGGGCGGCCAAGTCCGGTTTTTCGCATTTTATGCAGAAGGAGATTTTTGAACAGCCATCCTGCCTGCTCGACACGTTTTCCTCAAGGGTTTCGGCAGGGGGCAGGAAAGGGGGCCTGAAGGTTTCGCTTGAGGGGATTAAGCTTACCGGGGACGACATATCAGGGGCTTCAAGGATTGTTTTCGTCGCGTGCGGCTCCTCGTATTACGCGTCTTTAGCCTCTAAGTATGTACTTGAAAAGATCTGCGGTCTTCCCTCGGTCGTCGAATACGGTTCGGAGTTCAGGTACGAAAATTTTCCGGTCTTAAAAAGCGATATTTTCGTGGGAGTTTCCCAGTCCGGAGAGACTGCCGATACCAACAGCGCCCTTGAGCTCGCGAGGTCTGAAAAAGCGAAAGTCGTTTCCATTACAAATGTCCCGGGCTCCCAGATAACCGCTCTTTCCAACAGGGGCGTTATTTACACCCATGCCGGGCCGGAAATCGGGGTCGCTTCAACGAAGGCATTCACGACCCAGCTTTTGTGCGGAGTTCTTTTGTCGCTTTATATAAGGGAAAAATCCGGGTTCATTCCGGAAGGGGGGCTTAACCTGGAGGAACTATTCAAAGACCTTGTGGACCTTCCTAAAAAGGCCGAAGAGATATTATTTATGGACGACGCCATAAAAGAGATTGCGAAAAAATATTATAAAAGCGCCAATTTTCTGTATCTCGGAAGGGGCATATTATACCCCATAGCCCTTGAGGGGGCCTTAAAGCTGAAAGAAATTTCATATATCCACGCTGAAGGATATCCCGCGGGGGAGATGAAGCATGGGCCGATAGCCCTGATTGACGAAAACATGCCGGTTTTATTCCTCCTTTCGAAAAACATGCTTTCTTCCAAGACGATATCCAATATGGAAGAGATAAAGGCAAGGGGCGGGAAGATAATCGCCGTCGCGGATTACGAGCCGGAAATAGAGGGTATTTCCGACCTGATAAGGATACCCGAAACAGAAGGAATTTTAAGTCCCGTGCTTTACACCATCCCCCTGCAGCTTTTCGCGTACCATATCGCGGCGCTTAAGGGCACCGATATAGACCAGCCGAGGAACCTCGCGAAGAGCGTAACCGTCGAGTAGCGGGCCGGAGCCGTAAGGTTTGATTTAATTGGTTTAATAATTGGTTTAATAAATAGATGAGAAAGATAATAAAAGATACAGATAAATCAGATAGGGAAGGGCGCGATTATAGCGCCTATCCGTATTTAAAGGGCTTAAATCCCGAACAGCTTGAAGCGGTTTTGCACACGGAGGGCCCCCTTTTAATCCTTGCCGGGGCCGGTTCCGGAAAAACAAGGGTTATAACCTTAAGGGCGCTTCACCTGGTTAAAGCCGGACTCGCAAGGCCCTCCTCCATACTCGGCGTGACATTTACGAACAAGGCGGCGGGGGAGATGAAAGAAAGGATAGCAAGGGCGCTCGAGGTTCCGGACAAGGACGACAGAAGCGGCCTTCTCCCCGATTTTTCGACATTCCATTCTTTTTGCCTCAGGGTTTTAAGAAAGCACGCGGATCTTCTGGGATACGGCAGGTCTTTCGCCGTTTTTGACGAAGACGATTCCGGCAAGGTTATTTCCAGGGTTATAAAATCCCTGAATCTCGACGAAAAGATTTTTACCGCTTCCAAGGCGAAATATTTCATCGAAAACAATAAAAACTCCTTCGTAGACCATGAGCAGTCCCTTGAAAAGTACAACAACCCATGGGAAAAAAATTTTTCCCTTATATACGAAGAATATTCGAAAAGGCTGAAGCAAAACGACGCGATGGATTTCGGCGACCTGCTTTTTAACGCCGTAAGGCTTTTCGAAACAAATGCCGACCTTCTGGAAATATACTCCTCCCATTATCAATATGTCATGGTGGACGAGTTCCAGGACACTAATTTTATCCAAGACAGGCTCACAAAGCTTCTCGTTGGCGGCCATAAAAACATATGCGTCGTCGGGGACGATGACCAGTCCATTTACAGCTTCAGAGGGGCCCTGGTGGATAACATCCTTAAGTTCGAGGAATCGTTCCCCGGATGCAGGGTCATTAAGCTTGAAAGAAATTACCGTTCCACGAGAACCATTTTGAATGCCGCTTCAAACCTTGTCCGGGAAAATAAATTCCGTAAGGACAAGACGCTTAAAACCGAAAAGGCGGGCGGAGGACCGGTTACCGTTTACCGGGCCGAGAGCGATTATTCGGAGGCCTATTACATAACCAGGGAGATAAGAAGGCTTACGAGGCTGGAGGGATATTCAAATAAAGACATAGCCGTTTTATACAGGGTCAACTCTATTTCGAGGATTATAGAGGACAGGCTCGTCAAGGAAAGCGTGAAATACCAGGTATACGGCGGTTTAAAATTTTACCAGAGAAAGGAAATAAAAGATATAATTTCATTTTTAAGGTTTGCCGCTAATCCGAAAGACGCGGTCAGCTTCGAAAGGAGTATTTCCTGCGTGCCTATAGGCGCCGGAGAGGCTACGGTTAAGAAGATAAGGGACATAGCCGATAAAAACGGGTCGGACATCCTGAGCGCCTATGGCTCGGGCCTTCTTAACGGAATTAAGGGTCTTAAAGAAACGGTTTCTCCCGTGACTAAGCCTGCACCAGGGCTCCTTAATTATTTCGGCCTTATTATGGAACTAAGGAGAAAAATAGATGCCCGGCCAACAGAAAGAGGGTCTTTAAGCGCCCTGATAAGCATGATCTACGTGAATTCGGGATACGAATCCATGCTTAACGGCGGGAGAAAAACACGCGCTTTAAACAGCGAGGCGGATGAAAGCAGGATTGAAAATATCGAGGAACTCATAAACGCCTCCCAGGAGTTCGACGATATAGCGGAATTTTTAGACCAGAGCGCGATAGATGAATCATCGGCAAAAGGCCAGGGCGGCGATTTTGGGGATATTTCAAAAGTCTCCCTCATGACGCTTCACAGCGCGAAGGGCCTTGAATTTCCCGTCGTTTTCATGGTCGGGCTCGAAGAGCAGCTTTTCCCGCACGCCAGGTCGCTGTTTGAGGAATCTTCCGTGGAAGAGGAAAGAAGGCTGTGTTACGTCGGAATAACAAGGGCAAGGGAAAGGCTTTATCTGACTTATTCCAGAAAAAGAAAAATGGGAAAAGAGTTCAGGTATAACCATCCCTCGAGATTTATAAACGAAATTCCCGATTCGCTCAAGGAAGTAATAGAAGATGATTATTCTTATTCCTGGGACGAGGGCAGCCGGTATTACAGGTAGATAAAAAAGGAGAAAGATAATAATGGGTGAAAGCTTTATAGATATTAACCACGTCATGAAACTTGCCAAGCTTGATTTAACCGGGGAGGATTCAGTTCATTATTCGAGCGAGCTTAACAAGATCCTGGACTATATAGACATGTTAAAAGGGGCCGACACGTCAGGGCTTAAAGATATTGCCGAAGACCTTGAATACGAAGCCCTGACCTCCGGAGCCCCTCTCGATACCGGTTTTTACAAGGATTGCCGGCAGGATGAATGCGCGGTAGACGCCAGTTACGACTTCGAAACCGTAAAGAGGATCGCGCCGAGTTTTGAAGCCGTTCCGGGAGCCGGAGCGAAGCGGAGACCAGCGGAGCTCACCCCCGGCACGGAAGACGTTTCCTGCACCGAATACGGGTTTTTCGTAGTCCCGCAGGTTATAGAATAATAAACGCAAAACAACCATGAACCTATTTAATCTCACGATCCATGAATTGAACGGCCTTTTCAAGAAAGGGGAAGCAACCAGCAGGGATGTTACGGAATCTTTCAGGAAAAGGATAGAGGAAATAGACCCAAAGGTCAATTCCTTCCTTTACACCGATTTTGACGAGGCCTTTAAAAACGCCGAAGAAGCGGACAGGATTATAAAGTCCGGAAAAAATTTTCCAGAGCTATGCGGCATCCCCCTTTCCATAAAGGATATTTTTCTCATGAAAGGAAAGAAAACGACATGCGCCTCGAAAATACTTGAAAATTTTGTAAGCCCGTACGAATCAACGGTAACGAAGAGGCTCAGAGAAAACGGTTATGTTTTCCTTGGCAAGGTTAATTTAGACGAGTTCGCGATGGGCTCTTCGACCGAAAACTCTGCCTATCACATTACAAAAAACCCTTACGATTTAAAAAGGGTCCCGGGGGGTTCGAGCGGCGGCTCCGCCGCTTCCGTCAGCGCGGCTTTATCCGCGGGTTCATTCGGCACCGATACCGGCGGCTCCGTAAGGCAGCCTGCCGCCCTTTGCGGGGTCGTGGGACTCAAGCCGACGTACGGCCTGATTTCAAGATACGGAATTATCGCGTTCAGCTCTTCCTTAGACCAGGCGGGGGTCCTTGCGAAGGACTCGCTTGACGCGGCTATTATGCTCAAGGCCGTGGCCGGGTTCGACGAAAAAGACCAGACGACGAGAAAATTCGACATTAAAGACTATCCCGCCATCGTCTCCGGGGCCTCTAAATCCCTTATAAAAGGCCTTAAGGTAGGGATTCCGTCCGAATTTTTTACCGAGGGGCTTGACCCTAAAATAGCCTCGAAAATTTTGGAAATGAGAGACCTGTTCCGGGATCTGGGAGCGGAGATAGTCGACGTGTCGCTTCCCGATACTAAATATTCCATCGCGACGTATTATGTAATAGCGACAAGCGAGGCAAGCTCAAATCTCGAAAGGTATGACGGCATAAGGTTCGGTTACAGGTTTAAGGATGAAAACGGAGGATTTTTTGGAACCCTCGATGATTTGTACCGTAAATCGCGCGAATACGGGTTCGGAAAAGAGGTTAAAAGAAGAATAATACTTGGAACCTTCGCGCTTTCCGCCGGATATTACGACGCCTATTATAAAAAGGCTTCGCTTGTAAGAAAACTTATTATAAAAAATTACCGGGACGCGTTTAAAAAAGCCGATATAATAATCGGCCCTACCTCGCCGACGCCCGCGTTTTTAATAGGTGAAAAAATGGACGATCCTTTAAGCATGTATCTTTCCGACATATACACAATTTCGATTAACCTTGCATATCTGCCCGCTCTCAGTATTCCCGTGGGGGTGGTTGACAATCCGTCTTGGGGCGGATTTCTGCCCGTGGGCATGCAGATTGTCTCGCCCTGGCTCACGGAAGACAGGCTTTTATCGGTCGCGAGGATAATCGAAGGGGAAATTGGTTTCAGGGACAAATATAAGCCGGAGTTTAAAAATGGGTGATTTCAATAACTACGAAGCCGTCATAGGTCTCGAGGTCCATACACAGCTTTTAACGAAAACCAAGATGTTCTGTTCCTGCCCTAACATATTCGGAAAGGAACCAAATTCGGCCGTATGCCCGGTTTGCCTCGGGCTTCCCGGGGCGCTTCCGGTAATAAATCTTGAGGGAGTTAGGCTCGCGGTAAAAGCGGCGCTAGCGCTCAATATCGGGATCAACAAAAAAAGCCTTTTCGCGAGAAAAAATTATTTTTATCCCGACCTCCCGAAGGGCTACCAGATTTCCCAGTACCTTGACCCGGTATCGTCCGACGGCTATTTGAGCGTTAAAACGGACGGAACGGAAAAGAAAATTAGAATAAACAGGCTGCATATCGAGGAAGACGCAGGTAAGCTGATACATGCCGGAAGCCGGTCATATGTCGATTTAAACAGGGCGGGAACCCCCCTTGTCGAAATTGTTTCGGAACCGGATTTAAGCTCGGCGGCCGAGGCGGTGGAATATTTAAAAAATTTAAGGGAAATTCTGGTTTATCTTGAAGTTTCAGACGGGAACATGGAGGAAGGAAGTTTCAGGTGCGACGCGAATGTATCCGTGAGGAGGAAGGGGGAGGATAAACTTGGAACCAGGGCGGAAATAAAAAATGTAAATTCTTTTAAATTTGTTCAGAAGGCCATTGAATACGAGATAGAAAGGCAGATAGAGATTACCCTGGCAGGCGGAAAGGTCGTCCAGGAAACGAGGCTTTTCGATTCCAAGACAAATACCACGAGGCCGATGAGAGGTAAGGAGGAGGCGCATGATTACAGGTATTTCGAAGAGCCGGACCTGCCCCCGCTTATTTTGGACGATGAATTTATAGGCGAAGTTAAAAAATCTATTACGGAGCTGCCCCGCGCCAAGAGGGAAAAATACGTTTCAAAATATAAGCTGACGGAATACGACGCCGAGGCGCTGACTAAAGATAAAGAAATAGCGCGTTACTTCGAAGATTTAATAGATAAAAATAACGGCAGGGTTGAAATCAAGAAATTAGCCAACTGGGTTGTGAACGATTTATTATTCGGATTAAAATCCATAACGAGTATCGGCAAACCTGCCAATAAAGAAGTTATAGAAAAAGCTATATCAGAATTAACCCATGTCGGCGCGGATAACTTTTTAGAACTTATCCTGGAAGTCGAATCCGGAAATATAAATAAAAACACCGGTAATACCGTGTTGTTGGAAATGTTGAAAGACCCGAATAAAAGAGCCGCGGAAATAATTAAAGAAGAAAACCTTGCACAGGTTTCGGACGACAAGGGCATAGAAGAAGTGATAAGCCGGGTTCTGTCAGAAAATCCTAAAGAACTCGAAGCGTACTTTGCCGGCAAAGACAAGCTTTTCGGGTTTTTCGTGGGCGAAGTAATGAAAAAATCAAAGGGCAAGGCAAATCCTAAAAAAGTAAACGAGATGCTCAGGGGGTACCTTGAGAGCCTGAAAAAAGGAGGAAATTAATGGCATTTTTTACCCTGAGGCTCGCGGGCGACGATACCGTTGAAATGATAGACCAGAGAAAACTTCCGGAAGAAATTATTTACGTAAAACTTAAAAATTACGGGGAGGTTCAAGGCGCCATAAAGGACATGATAGTTCGCGGCGCGCCGGCCATCGGCGTTTCGGCGGCTTTCGGGCTTTACCTCGGCGCGAAATCCCTTTCCGATTCAGGCGAAGCTAAAGATTATAAAACCTTTAAAGACAAATTTTTTAAAATTTGCGATTTCATGTTTTCCGCCCGCCCGACCGCGGTAAACCTTGGTTGGGCGGTGGACAGAATCAAAAGGCTCGTCGAAAAAAGCGCCGGAAGTTCTATTCCCTCTTTAGTGGCCGGTATAAAAAAAGAAGCTGTACTTATTTACGACGAAGACATAGAGATTAATAAAAAAATGGGCGCTTACGGCGCCGCCCTGCTTAAGGACGGCTTTACCGTTTTGACCCACTGCAACGCGGGGGCCCTCGCGACGGCCGGGTACGGCACGGCGCTTGGGGTAATAAGGGCCGCGGTTGAAAGCCATAAAAAAATATCCGTTATATCCGATGAAACAAGACCCTTTCTCCAGGGTGCAAGGCTTACCACATGGGAACTCATGGAAGATCATATCCCCGTCACTTTGATCGCGGATAATTCAGCGGGTCTTTTAATGAGAAAAGGAATGATTAACGCGGTAATAGTCGGGGCGGACAGGATAGCCTCCAACGGGGACGTAGCCAACAAGATAGGGACATACCAGGTGGCCGTTCTGGCGAAAGAAAACAATATCCCTTTTTATGTCGCGGCCCCGCTTTCCACTTTAGATATAAAATTAAAATCCGGAGATGAAATACCCATAGAGGAAAGGGAAGCCGGAGAGATTAAGGAAGTTTTCGGAAAAAAAATAGCTCCTGTCAATGCCCGAGCTCTTAATTTTGCCTTTGACGTTACCCCGAACAAATATGTTTCGGCGATAATTACTGAAAAAGGAGTGCTGTATCCTCCTTACAAGAAATCCATTGCAGAGCTGTTTGGTAAATGATAAGATTAAAAATTATTATTTTTCAAGGAGAAGATAAATGAATTCATCCCCCTTTGAGGGCTTAAAATTCTGGATGGACGGAAAATTCACCGATTATTCCCAGGCGAAGATTTCCGTAAACAGCCACTCTCTTCATTACGGTCTTGGCGCGTTCGAGGGAATAAGATGCTACAAAACCAATTCGGGCAAATCCGCGATTTTCAGGCTTGACGAGCATATAGAGCGCCTTTTTAAATCCTGCCAAATATTGCAGATACCGGTCAATTTTTCCGAAAAAGAGGTTGCCGGGGCCTGCGTGGATATAGTCAAAAAGAACGGGTTTGAAGAGTGTTATATAAGGCCTATTATATACATCGGGGATGCGGGAGGCCTTGGAATTTTTATAAAACACTTCGATACAAGGGTTGCCGTTTCCGCTTGGAAATGGGGCGCCTATCTTGGCGAAGAGGCAATGAAAAAAGGGATTAAGGCCCGCGTTTCATCTTACGCGAGGTTTCATGTGAATACCTTCATGGGCATGTCGAAAGCCACAGGCCAATATATCAACTCCATTTTAGCGAAAAAAGAGGCGATAAGCTCCGGGTGCGACGAGGCTATCATGCTCGATACGTCCGGCTTTGTGTGCGAGGCAAGCGGGGAAAATATATTCGTTTATTCGAACGGGAATATTAAAACCCCTCCCCTTTCCTCCGTTTTGCCGGGCATAACAAGGGCCAGCGTCATCGAAATAATGAAAAACGATATGGGTCTCGAAGTCATGGAAGAAAGGCTCACGCGGGACGAGCTATATATAGCGGAAGAAGTATTTTTAACCGGAACTGCCGCCGAGGTTACCCCGGTAAGGGAAATAGACGACAGGAAAATCGGGAAAGGCTCCGCGGGAAAGATAGCCCTCGAACTTCAGGATAAATTCTTTAAAATAGCCAAGGGCGGAAATAAAAAATACGAGAAGTGGCTCACCTACGTCAGGTAGCCTTTGGAAGGTAATTTATTTTATTCGCGAAAATCTGAAAGAGCTCTATGAGCATGGGTATGGAATCGGATAATATATTTACGTGTCCTCCCGGCTGGTGGCGCCAATCCACGCTTACCTCCTTTATCTTTAAGTTGTTTAGCTGAGCGATATAAAGAATCTCCACGTCGAAGGAGAATCCCTTTATAACAGATTTTGGAAAAATTTTCATGGCGGCATCCTTCCTGAACGCCTTAAACCCGCACTGGGAATCATAATAGTTTATTCCCAGGAGGGCCGATTTTACGAGGCTGAATGTTTTTCCGACCAAGCTTCTGAAAGGGGGTTGGGTTATTTCCGAGCCTTCTGGAATATATCTCGAGCCGATGATTATGTCTGTTTCGGGCTCCTTTTTGAAGATGCCGATGAAATTCCCTATTTCCTCCACGCCTGTCGAAAGGTCGGCGTCCATAAAGAATACATAATCATAAACCGCCGATAAGACGCCCTCTCTCACGGCTTTTCCCTTGCCGCTTTTTGTGATAGAAATAACCCTTAATTCCGGAAAGGACATTTCCTTAAGGACTTCTATGGTCCTGTCGGTGCTGCCGTCGTCCACGACTATTATTTCGTGCCGGAGTTTCCTGGATTTTAGGTAATATCTTAATTCCGTGATGCTTTTCCTTATTCTTTTTTCCTCGTTATAGGCAGGAATAACTATTGAAACGCAGTCTTTCTTGTTTATGCTATCCGTCATGGAATAGAATTTAACACAAAGGAGCTTTTAATTCAAGGCAATAGTTGACCCGGTAACCAGGCAAAATTTGATAATTAATTAAAGAATCTATTATAATATAGGGAAAATAAGCCGAATAATTAAATGGATGGAAAAAAACCAAAATTCATAATATTGCTCTATCATAAAATCGGCAATTATACGGAAAAATCCAAATTTCCCGGCCTTTACGTGCGTGAGGCCGATTTCGACGCCCAGATAAATTATTTAAAAAAGAAGGGATTCAAATTCGTATCCCTGAGCAGGTTGAAGACCCTCTACGACTGCTATTATCAGGAAATTTCAACCGGTGAAACGGGTAAGGGCGGGAAGCCCGGAGCGGCGGCGAAGGCTTCTGACGGGGGGCAAAAATACGCGGCCATAACCTTTGATGACGGCTCGAAGTCCGTTTATTCAAAGGGGTTTAAGGTCCTTAAGGATAACGGCGTGAACGCGACCGTATTCATGGTTTCCGGACTTATAGGGGGTCTAAACGAATGGGATATCGGAAACGGAGAGGAAATAGACGAGATGCTGGGACTTCCGGAGCTTAAAGAGATGCGTGAATACGGCATAGAGATAGGGGCGCACACGAGGACTCACCCCCATCTTACGCGGGTGTCCCCGCGCGAAGCCTATAATGAAATGGCTTCCTCAAGGGAAGACCTTGAAAAACTTCTTGGAGTAAATATTAACTTTCTTGCCTATCCATATGGCGATTATGATGAAAGCGTCAAACAGCTTGCCAAAAAGGCCGGATTCGAAGGGGCCTGCACCACAAAAACGGGTATCGTCAAGAAAGGCGCGGATTTCTTTGCTTTAAGAAGGGTCGCCGTCAGGCACAACACGAACCTTTTCAAATTTAAGAGGAAAATATTCAAGGTAAGCCATTTTTATTAATCTGATGAAAGATTTTAAAAAACCAAAAAATATTCTTGTCATAAAATTAAGCTCAATAGGGGACTGCCTTCTCGCGACTCCCGCGATAGAATCCATAAGAAAGGGTTACCCGGGAAGCTTTATTACCTGGCTTGTTGAAGGAAAATCCTCCGACATCGCCCATTTAAACCCCCATGTCGACGAAGTTATCGTAATAGATAAGGACAGGTTTAAAGTATGGGATTATCTTGCCCTGATAAGGAGGCTGAGAAAAAGGCGCTACGATTTATCCATTGACCTTCAGGGCGTGGACAGGACCTCGATTTTCGCTTTTTTAAGCGGCGCGAGAAACAGGTATGTTGAGGAATTCGCCGACCTTGGATTTTTAAGCAATAAAAAGATTTCCAGAAAAAACAGGCCTCTTGAACACGCCATGAATTTTTATCTCTTCCTCGCGGAAAAATCCGGGGGGTCCGCCATGGAAGGCCCCAATCTCTCGCTTGCAACCTCCCCTGAGGACAAAAGGTTCGCCGGGGACTTCATGGAAAGGAATTTTCCCGGAAAAAACCCCGGAAATACCATATTCGTGGGTATGAACCCGTCCGGGTCATGGAAGACCAAGAGATGGCCCCTCCGGTATTTCTCCCAGGTTTCAAAAAGGCTCATAGAAGATTTTAATGCCTCTATTTTAATATTCGGGGGGAAAGGAGAGGAATATTTTGCCGAGGATATTTTAAAAAATTCAGGACCAGGAAAGGTTGTAAGCGCCGTCGGAAAAACAACGCTTAAACAAGCCAGGGAACTCCTTTCAAAAATGAACTATTTTATTACCCCCGACAGCGGACTTATGCACATAGCCTCTTCCATTCCCACCCTTAAAACTATCGCCCTCTTCGGGCCCACCGACCCGGGGCTTACAGGACCCGTCAGCAAAAACAGCGTTATTCTTCAGGGTTCCTTGTATTGCATTCCCTGCTTCAAGAAAGACTGCCCGTTAAACAAATTAAAGGATTTTCAGCTTAAAGAATGTGTTTTATGCATGAAAAGGATTTCTCCCGATATGGTTTATGACGCCATAAGCAAGGACGTCTTAAAGGAATATGCGTAAAATCATTAAAACCGAGGCAGAACTCGATGATATAAGGGAACAATGGAGGGATTTTACTTCGAAAGTTTCCGGCTTCGAGGTATTTTTTTCTCACGAATGGATAAAAACATGGTTTGACTATTTTATAAAAAATAATAAAAAGAGAAGCCTTCATATTATAGTGGAGGTGGATGAAAGCAAGAATGAAATAACCTCCATTGTCCCTCTTTACAGGGAAAAATTTTTTTATTTTTTCACGTCAATAAGGTTTATAAGCGATAATTACTCCGATTACCTTGGAATATTAACCGGCGGCATGAAAGGGTTTTCGGCCGCCGCCGGCGCCGTTGAGGATCTTCTTGTAGGCGGCTCCGGAAGCCCGGGCATAATATACCTTAAACAAGTGCCGGAAGAACAGGCTTTGGCGCTTAAGAATTTATTGGCGGGGAAGAGCGGCGGCATAAGCCTTAAAATGAAAGAGTCCGGGGATTGTTATTTTATTTCACTGCCAAAATCGGCAGGGGATTATCTTAAGATGTTTAATTCAAAACAAAGGTACAATATTATCAAAAGGGTTAAGAACGCCGAGGAAAAAGGCGCGAGATTTGTTTCTTTCGATTATAACGGCAGGCCTGAGCTTCTGTCTTCACATATAAAAGAGTTTTTCGATTTGCATCAGAAAAGGTGGAACGAAAAGGGAAAAGAAGGGGTTTTCAGGAGTAAAAAAATCAAGGAATTTTTTTCCGACCTGTTTCTTAGATTACATGAAGCGGGCTTCCTTAAGTTATCTTTTTTAAAAATCGGGGATAAATCCATAGCCGGCCAGGTATGTTTCGATTTAAACGGAAAAAGGGAGGTCTGCCTTCCGGGATTCGATCCCGCATATTCATCCCTCCACCCGGGCATAGTCCTTACCTTTTATGAAATAAGGGACTCGACCCTGAAAGGGCTTCGGGAATTCGATTTCCTTAAAGGCGGCGAGGGCTATAAAAAGGGTTTTCTGGCCGTCAAAAGGCCCAATTTCAAGCTATATTTATTCAGGAATAAATTTTTTTTCATCCTTTTTCGAATAAACACTTTTCTTAGAAACGAAATATTTTCCAAAATCGGCTTATTGACGGAATTCTGATGACCTACAAAAACTTCCTTGTATTCGGGCATAATTATATAGGGGATACGCTTATGATCACCCCGGCTATCAGGGCGATAAAAAGCTCTTACCCCGATTCCAGGATAACGGTCGTTTCTTCCGGAGGGGCTTCCCCGGTTTTAAAAAGAAATCCGGATGTAACCAGGATAATCGAGATAAGCAAGGAAAAAACAAGGGGCCTATTCGGCGCATTCGGACTTATAGGCCTTTTTTTAAGGCTGAAAAGTATAGAACAGGAAAACGGCGCCAGGTTTGACGCCTGCGTTAATTTTTTAACGTCGTTAAAATTTGCGTTTCTGGGGTTTCTTGTTTCAAACAGGCAGTCGGGGGAATACAGGCCATTTAATAATTTTTTTTTGAAAGACAGCGTCAAATTTAAACCGGGCATCCATAATATTGAAAAATCGCTGAGGCTGGCCCTGCCATTTTTGCCTTCCGGCATAGCGGAGAATTTCGCCAGGGACTATGTATATGACGTTCTTAAAGGCGATATTATAAATGCCGGGATTATCGTTAAAGAAAACCGCATCGCCGTTTTTTCCCCCGGATCCACAAGAAAGACAAAAGAGGCCTCCCCGGCCCTTTTTTCCTCATTCGCCGATTTTTTAATTGAAAAAGAAGGCCTTTTTATAATCATAACCGGCGCCAGGGGCGACAAAGAACTTTCGGCAAAGGTGCTGGAGGGAATAAAAAACAAAAACAGGTGCAGTGACATAACGGGGCTTACAGATATTTACACGCTCGGAGGGCTCATAAAGCTAGCCAGGATTGTCGTGACGGTGGATAACGGGACTATGCACCTTTCCTCCGCCATTAAAACCCCCTTAATAGCCCTTTTCGGTTCTACCGATCCCGACGTCTGCGGCCCTTTGAAAAATGAAAGAACGTATATAATAGATAAAAAACAAGAATGCTACCACTGCTTTTCAGGCGATTGTTCTAAGGAAAACCTGAAAAAGGCGGACTTTCCCGATTGCATGGGGCTTATAACCCTTGAAGATATGGTAAACGGATACGGTTTGCTGAAAGAAGGCGGCGTAATTAAATGAAGATTTCCGGATTCACATTTATAAGAAACGGGGTCTTAATGGGATATCCCTTTATGGAGTCCATAAGGTCTGCCATGCCCCTGTGCGATGAATTCGTCGTCGTTGTATGCGAAAGCTCCGATAATACTGCGGAAAAAATAGAGGACCTTAAAAAGGAATTTCCGCGGAAGGAAATTAAGATTATTCATTCCGGCTGGGTCGTCGATAAAAGAAGCGGCAGCATTCTCTCCGAAAAAACAAACCTTGCGATTTCCCATATAACCGGCGATTACGGTCTTTACGTCCAGTGCGACGAAGGCATACATGAAAGGGATTACGGCAGTATATTGAAAGCGCTTGAAGAAAACATTGACAACAAGGACATAAAGGGCTTTGTTTTTGACTATATCCATTTTTTCGGAGGATATTTCACCTACGCGAAAAAGAGCGAAAAAAGGTTTTTTTATGAAATGGAGGTTCGAATTATAAGGAATGACGGAACCGTTTTTTCGTGGGGGGACGCCATGGGTTTTAAAGACTCTTCCGGAAAGAAAATAAACCTTGAAAATAAAAATGCGGCTTTGCTCCGAGCCACGATGTTCCATTACGGAAGGGCAAAGAATCCCGAAGAAATGTATAATAAGGACAGGGAGATGGAAAGGCTTTACAATTTCAAAATAATAAATATACTTAAAAACTGGGTTTCAAACTACGACCCGAGAATTGATAAATATGTCTATTCCGATTTCAGCTGGCTTGAGAGGATAGAGAGGAATAACCTCGAGTTTCATCCTGCCCCCTTCAGGCATCTCGCGGAGGCACAGGATTGGGACGTAGAGGATTTCAAGGCGTTCAAGGAAGAAAAAAAAGGCGCCTCTCACTTTTTTAAAATGATAATATATAAAATTGTCAAGGATACCGTGAACGAGACGTCGAATGCCCTGAAGAAAATTAAGGGATTACTGGGGAAGATTTGATGCTTCATTTTTTATGCGCATTTTAGAGTTAATATCTCCTACGAATATCGGGGGCGCGGAGAATTACGTGGCGGACCTTTCAAGAACGCTCAGGGATAAAGGGCATGAGGTATTCCTTTTATCAGGCAATCCCTCCAATAAAAAGAACCCTTCCGTGGGCGTTTTAGAGTTCTTTAGAGAAAGGGGAATAAATCCCGGTATTATCAACATTGCTTTTAAATACGACCCGATCGCCATTTTAAGGATTATATACTTTGCCAGAAAAAACAGAATAGAACTCATACATACGAGTCTTTCAAAAGCGAATGCCGCAGGCGCGGCCGCGGCAAAAATTCTTAAGATAAAATCCGTCGCCACCGCCCACGGGCTTAACAAAAAGTCCCAGTACGAACGCAGCGGCCATATAATATGCGTTTCAAATGCCGTCAGGGAAAATCTTGTTTCCCAGGGCGTGCCGGAGGAAAGGCTCTCCGTTATATATAACGGGATAGACGACAAAAGGTTCGACCCGGAGGCGAAAGAACTTTTGAATTCTTCCGTTAAAGCGCCTGAAGAAGGCTGGATTAACGTTGGAATAATTTCAAGGCTCTCAAGGGAAAAAGGCGTGGACCTGTTCCTTGAAGCCGCGGGCCTTGCCCTTAAAGACAACCCTAAACTAAGATTTTTTATAGCAGGGTCGGGCACTTTAAGGGAAGAGCTCGAAAAAAAGGCAAGGGACATGGGAATTAGTAGCTCTGTTCATTTCCTCGGGTTTGTAGGCGAAAACCTGGTTTATTTCATAAATGAGCTTGACATAGTGGTTTTCCCGTCCCTTAAGGAAGGCCTGCCGCTTTCCCTTCTTGAGGTCATGTCCATGGAGAAGGCGGTTATAGTCTCGCGGGTCGGCGGCATGCCTGAGGCGGTGGAAAACGGGGTAAACGGGTATGTCGTGGAAAAAGGGGATATTATCGGAATAGCGGATAAAATCAACTATCTTTCAAAAAACGCGGACGAAATGAAAAAGATTGGCGCTTACGCGAGAAAAAGAGTCCTTGAGGAGTTCAATTTAAACAATATGACGGAAAACACCGAAAAATTATTTATGAGGCTCGTTTCAAAATGAAAGGTTTAATAAAGGTTGTAAAAAAATTCGGCTCGGCCCGCGTGCTCGTGATAGGGGATATAATGGTCGACCATTTTGTTTACGGCACCGTGGATAGAATTTCTCCCGAAGCGCCCGTTCCCGTAGTTAACGTAAAATATGAAAAACTGATGCCGGGGGGGGCTGCGAACGTCGCAAACAACATTGCTAAATTGGGGGCTAAGGCGTTTGTAGCCGGGGTCGTGGGAGACGACCATAACGGAAAGGTTCTAAGGTCGCTCATAGGGAAAGAAAACGTAAACCTTGACGGCGTAATAACCCTTAAGAATTTCTCTACGATAACAAAGACCAGGGTTATTGCCCATAACCAGCAGGTCGTGAGGTTTGACCGTGAGGATAACGCTAAATTCGGCAAGAATGTTTACGGGGAATTGTTCCAATATATTAAAAACGTGGCGGATAAAGTCGATTCAGTCGTAATATCCGATTACGGAAAAGGCCTTATCGAAAAGCGGTTTTTCGGGGAAATAGCAGGTTTTCTCAAGAAGAAGGGAAAATTCGTCGCGGTCGATCCGAAGGTGGAAAATTTTAAATTCTACAAGAACGTATCGATACTTACCCCAAACGTAAACGAGGCTTCGGGTGGCTCTGGGATTAAAATAAAAGATGAAAAAACGCTCGAGAGGGCGAGCAGGACTATTTTCAGGAAAATTAAACCCGATTACCTCCTTATAACCAGGGGAGAGGCAGGCATGGCCCTTTTTTATCGGGGAGGCAAACGGGACTATTTGAAGGCCAGGGCGAAAGAAGTGTATGACGTCACCGGTGCCGGGGATACCGTCATCTCTACTTTGGCGGTCGCAAAAAGCGTGGGCGCCGGAATTATGGATGCCTGCCGTTTAGCAAATACAGCCGCGAGCATCGCGGTCTCCCAGCTTGGCACCTATGCCGTGGGAGGCCCGGAGCTTATAAAAATCCTTAAGGAAGAGGAAAATCAATAAATGGAAAATGACGAGTCAGAACGTAGTTCGGCCAAGCTAAAACGAGTCGAAGCGCGGCCCAATAATTTTGAGATATCCGACGGTTCTCCAAAAGGTCTTGCCATCGCTGTTTCTGCCCCTTCCGGAACCGGAAAAACAACCCTTTGCAGGATGGTGACATCGGAATTTAAAGATATAAAGCCAAGCATTTCATATACCACAAGACAGATGCGTCCAGGGGAAGCCGATGGAATAAGTTATAATTTTATAAATGATTCAGAATTCGACAGAATGATAAAGACGGATCAGTTCGTCGAATGGGCCATTGTATTTGGTAAACGATATGGGACGGCCTATAAATCCCTGCTTGCAGGGGGTTCGTCATATGACGTACTCCTTGAAATCGATGTCCAGGGCGTTGAAAATCTTATAAGGTATTTTAATAAAATAGGCAAATCCGAACAGTTGGTAACTATTTTTATAGTTCCCCCGTCCCATGACGAACTTGTCAACAGGCTCCTTAAAAGGGGCGACGTGACAGGCGGGGAGCTCGAGGTGCGGCTAAAGACGGCGTACGGGGAACTCGAGAAAAAAACCATGTATGAATATATTATAACGAATGACGACCTTGATGCCGCGTTCTCCAAATTAAAATCCGTGATAATAGCCGAAAGGTGCAGGAACAGGAAAAAGATAGGGCTGTAAATTCACGCCAATAAATGATAAAATAAAACCATTAATATTTTATAAGGAGATAATAAATGGCAAGGGTTACCATTGAAGACTGTCTTATTAACGTTGAAAACAGGTTCGCGCTCGTTTCAATCGCGGCCAAGAGGGCGCGCCAGATTATCGAAGGGGGGATCCCCGTCGTTGAAAGCAAAAACCGTCCCATAGTAACATCATTAAGGGAAATCGCCTCTGGACGCGTTAAGGCTACGAAGCCCCTTGAATGATAAGATCAATTAACGACTTATGAATTTTTACCAGCCTCTTACGGTTAATCCCTCGGGCGACTATTCCTCCCTCCAAAATCTTATAGAATCATTCAGAGACAACATAGGCGAATTGAGCAATGCCGACATCTGCGAAATCAAAGACGAGCGGTACAAACAATTTATAAAGGCCTATAATTTTTCAAAGAGGGTTCATCAGGGCCAAAAAAGGGAGTCCGGAGAGCCTTATCTTACCCATCCCGTCGAGGTAGCGGCCATAGTCGCGAGCCTGAGGATGGACTGCGCCTCAATCGTAGCGGCCCTTCTTCATGACGCAGTCGAGGACACCCTCACGACGCTCGACGAGATAAGGAATGAATTCGGCGAAGAAGTGGCTTCCATCGTCGACGGGCTGACCAAGATAGGAAAACTTTCTTTTCAGACCTCCGAAGAGGTTGAAGCCGAAAACATCAGGAAAATGATTGTGGCCATGGCGAAAGACGTCAGGGTCATAATAATTAAACTGGCGGACAGGCTCCATAACTTAAGGACCCTTGAATTCCTGCCTACGGAGAAACAAAGAAAGATAGCCCAGGAAACGCTTGATATATACGCCCCGTTCGCCAACCGCCTCGGTATATTCCTTATAAAGAGCGAGCTTGAAGATCTCTCCTTTAAATATTTAAATCCAGAGGCCTATAAAGAGCTTTCCTCAAAGATAAACAAGAAAAAAGGGGAAAGGGAAAAATACATCGAAAAGGTGATCTCCCTACTGAAGGAAAGCCTTGAGAAACACAATCTGAAGGCGGAAATATACGGAAGGCCCAAGCATTTTTACAGCATTTACCGCAAAATGGTCGAACAGCACGTGAGCTTCGAAGACATTTATGACCTTCTCGCATTAAGGCTCATTGTCGATACGGAAACCGAATGCTATGAAGCCCTGGGCATCGTCCATTCCATTTGGAAACCCATCTCGGGAAGAATCAAGGATTACATTGCCATGCCCAAGGCAAATCTCTACCGCTCTTTGCACACGACGGTCATAGGCCCCGAAGGCATGAGGGTGGAGATACAGATCAGGACGAGGCAGATGCACTTCATAGACGAGTTCGGAATCGCGGCCCACTGGAAATATAAAGAAAACATGCCTTCCGGGAGCAACGTGAACGAATTTAACTGGCTGAGGCAGCTTGTGGAATACCAGAAAGAGCTTAAAGACCCCCATGAATTTTTAGACAGCGTGAAGATAGACCTTTTCCAGGACGAGGTATATGTTTTTACTCCGAAGGGAAAGGTCATAGCGTTACCCAAGGATTCCACGCCCGTGGATTTTGCTTATTACATACATAGCGAGGTCGGGGATAAGGCTGCCGGGGCGATAGTGAACAGCGTAATGGTTCCCTTAAGGCATAAACTTTCCAACGGGGACATCGTGGAGATAATTACAAAAGAAGGCCACCATCCCTCCAAAGACTGGCTTAAGTTCGTTAAATCCTCCAAGGCGCTTTCCAGGATCAGGAGTTACATCAGGCTTGCCGAAAGGGACGAAAGCATCGCGATAGGCCGCGAGGCGCTGGAGAGGGACTTTAAGAAACTTGCGGATAACGTTATGGATTTCAAGGAGATGGTTAACGCGGCCCTTCAAAAGCTTTCCATAAAGAGCGAAGAGGACCTTTATACGGGAATAGGCTACGGCAAATATACGCCCTCGAACATAATTTATACCGCTATTCCCGAGTTGAAAAAAGAGGGAACATTAGGCAGGCTTACAAAAACGACGGGTGGCGTCATAAGCAAAATTTTAAGTAAGATTAAACCCGGGACATACGTAAGCGGCGCGGAAAAACTTAAATCTGCCGGCATTGGAGCAGTGGTGTCCTCGATGGAAGGCGACCTCATGTATAATCTTGCCGGGTGCTGTAACCCTGTTCCCGGGGACGAGATAGTCGGGTATATTTCGAGAGGCAGGGGCGTCATAGTCCATAAAACAAGTTGCAAGAACATTATAGGCGTGGATGAAAACAGGCTTATCGGGGTAGGCTGGAGGGGGGCTTTAGAGTCTTCTCCGAAGGGGCTCGGGTTTTTCGAAACGAAGATTAAGATAATTTCCGAGGATAAAAAAGGTGTTTTAGCGGAAATAGCGGCCCTGATTTCCGACAGGGGGGCCAATATATCGAAAGCCCAGATACGCACGCTTAAAGACGGAAGGGCGGTTCAGATATTCGACCTCGAGGTGAAGGACTTGAAGCAGGTGGAACTCATAATAAACGGCCTAATGGCCCTTAAGGGCATAATCAAGGTATCCCGGGTAGAAAATTAAGGCCCGCCGACACATTTCCGAAGGCGCGAGAAATACCCCGGAACGGCGGCAGGCTCAAAAACCTAATTTTACCCCTAATTGCAGGAATATCTGGTTGTACTGGTCCGTGGGCTCGAAACACTCGCCAACGTTTCCTAAATAGTCGTAACATGTATCTATGTTAGACCTTCCCATTGCATTTTGGGCGAACCTGAAGCCGATATAAGGATTTATTGATATATTGTTATATCTGTAAACCGTGTAGCCGACCTTCGCTCCTAATATGTAGCCCGCTCTGGGGGCCATCACGTAATCATGGTTATAAGGGGATACAATTTCAACAATTGGATCTGGTTGTAAATATTCAACACTATTGCTTCCCTCATCTACCGTATCGTTAATATCGTTAAGATAATAACCTTCCCCTTCAATCCATAGGTTATTGTCAAAGACGGGCGGAATGTAATATCCTTTTACGCCTATCATGTAGTAATTTAAATGGTAATAATCGCTGTTTAAGCCTGAAAAAGGAAGCGACCTGTCCCAGTTAACCCACTGGTATCCGAAATTCGGTATCAGGGCTATCCTGTCCGTTACATGGAATAGATAACCTATCCTGAATCCATACCTTGTCATGTCCGTGGAATGGGAAATATCGTTTGTATCCGGTTTGTCGTAATTGCTTGAGCCGGACAGATAGGAATAATTTGCTTTAAACCAAATTGGAATTTGTTCGGAGATTAAATCCTGGAACGATATTCCCCAGCCGCGCATGCTCGCGTGCTCGCCGTCAACATAAGAACCTACAGGAGATGTTGATGAAGCAATGCCGGGAAGATTTGTTTGATACTCTCCATAATGAAAATAATCGTTTTCATAATATACGTCTATGGATTTGACAATCCGGTCGACGTTTTTAGTTGAGGCTGCGACTTTATTTTTCTCCGCAGGTTTCGAGGGAGGCAACTTGTTCTCTAAAAACAGCTGGTAGCCCGATTCCCCGGCATTATTTCCTCCGCTGGATTTCAGTGAATCCGCTTTGTTTTGTCCGGACTTCTTATTGTTTGGGTTGGAAGCCGGATTTACTTTACCGGATGCCGCAATTTTATTGCTCTCCGAAGATTTCACGGAAGCCGTTTTATTTCGCGCGAGCTTCTTACCGGCCGGGTTGGAAATTGAGAAAGGTCTCGCGGAAGAGAATTTGTTCTGTAAAAATAGCTGATAACCCGGGTCGGTTGAAGCCGAAAATTTGTCCTGCATAAAAGATTGATAGCCCGTGTCGCCGTTAGCGTTTTTAAAGCCGCAAATGAAGACAATGGAAAAAGCGAAAATCAAGAAAGTCAAAATCCTGATTTCAGCCTTGCCGGGCTTCGGTTCTATAATCATTCTTACCCCCCGTATTTTTAAACATCTTTTTATCCCGGCTGCATTACTGATTTTAAACCTGACTTTATTAAAATACAATTACCTTATAATTTCAATATTAATTTCTTATCCAAATGCCTGCCGCCTTCTTCTCCCCCCGCTTTTTAAGTAATATATTCATCGACCCTGCCCCCTGCTTTTATAAATGAAATCAAAGGGGTGCAAATTATTTCCCCCCTTGACATCTCCGCAGTTTAAATTATATATTTATTCTGTTGTTCTTTAATAAATCCGGCGACTATTATCTTTATCTGGTCGAAAATAAAATAGTTTTATATCTTTACATTAACTTTTAAGAGAGAGGAAAGTTATGAGAAAGAAATTAATTTTAACGCTTATCGCCGTGTTTGTCCTGGCAGCGTCGTTTTCCATGACGCCCAAAAAGGCAAACGCCGTACCGGCATTCGCGCAAAAGTACCACTATGCGTGTTCGGTCTGCCACACCGTATTCCCGA
>JAKAPT010000020.1 GCA_021806885.1 bacterium
TGCCATGAAGCTGGTTACGGGCGTGGGGGCCCCGTCATACGCGTCAGGCGTCCAGGCATGAAAAGGAAATAGAGACATTTTGAAGGCAAGGCCTACAAGAAAAAGAATAAGGCCTATCGTCAAATACACCCTGATATTTAAAGAATTTCCGATGTTGGCGTTTAATATATTATTTAAATAATTGTGTATATTTTGGAGGTTTAAATGCCCCCCGGCGGCATAAATAAATACGGACCCGAATATTAGAAATCCCGATGCAAAAGCCCCTAGAACAAAATATTTTACGGCCGCCTCAAGATTTCTTAGATTATGTCTTATATAGCCCGTAAGAATATATGCGGAAATTGACATAAATTCTATAGATAAGAAAATCATGAGCAGGTTGTCGGAAGAAGCAAGTATCATCATGGCCGATAATCCAAAAAGGATAAGGCTGTAATATTCCGGAAGGGGCATGTCAAATTTTTCTATATAATTCTTTGACATCAACAACGTAAAAAAACCGGAAAAAAGGATCGCGATAAATATAAAAACTTCATATCCGCTGAAAACCACCGCACCATAAAATCCAAAAATTGTGGTGTTTCCAAGCAAAAAAACATACACCATCGAGACAAATACTCCGATAAGAGAGAAAATATAGGGAAAATCGCTTTTTGATAACCGTTCTGAAAAAGACAAGAATAAAACAACGAAGGCAAAGATGATAATTGCCGTTTCAGGCAGTATGCTTAAAAGGCCGGTTAAAAGAGAACTAAGGCTAAATGCCTGCGGAAGACTAAGCATTGGACATCCCCTTAATTTTTGCGGCAGTGCCAAGGGTAAAGGCGTGGCGGTTCAACTGACTAAGAAAATGAACGACCGTCGGATCTATCCTGTCTAAAAATGGGACCGGGTAAAAACCTATAAAAACCATCAATAAAATAAGGGGCATGATTGTAATTATTTCCCTTAAATTCATATCCTCAAAATTCTCAAGAGCAGGGTTCGTTATCTCCTGGAACATAACCCTCTGGAACATCCATAACAGATAAACGGCGGCAAATATTACCCCGCTCGTCGCAAAAATTGTTAAAATCATATAATTCTTAAAAGCGCCGATAAGAATTAAAAATTCGCCAATAAAACCGTTCAGCCCTGGAAGTCCGATGGAGGCTAACACGGATATCATAAACAGGGATGCAAGTATAGGGGCTTTCCTTGCAATTCCACCAAAATCGGCTATCTGGCGTGAATGTGCCCTTTCATAGAGCATTCCGACAAAAAGGAACAATGCACCCGTCGTTATGCCATGATTAATAAGTTGAAGTATCGAGCCGTCAATACTGATAGCGCTCATAGCGAAAAGACCCAGCATAATAAACCCCATATGAGAAACGCTTGAAAAAGCAACCAGCCTTTTTAAATCTTTCTGAACAATTGAAACAAAAGCACCGTATAAAACCCCTATAACCCCTATAACAATTATTACTGGAGCTAATATAATGGACGCCTCCGGTAAAAGGGGAATTCCAAATCTGAAAAAACCATATACCCCGAATTTTAAGAGTACACCGGCAAGAATAACGCTCCCTGCCGTCGGGGCCTCCGTGTGGGCATCGGGAAGCCAGGTGTGAAAAGGGAAAACCGGTACTTTGATGGAAAATCCCAGGAACAGGGCTATGAAAAGTAGTATTTGAAGACCAAGGGGAATGCGGGTATTATATAATTTTACTATGTTTAATGTAAAATTTCCCGTCTGGTCGAAATGAAGGATAAATATATATATTAATCCAAAGAGCATTATCAGAGACCCTGAAAGCGTGTACAATACAAACTTAACAGCCGCATAAACCCTCCTCCCCGTTCCCCACATTCCTATGATGAAATACATTGGAATAAGCATAAACTCCCAGAAAAGATAAAATAAAAGTACGTCCAGGGATGCAAATGTTCCTATCATGAATGTTTCCAGTATCAACATTAATATAACAAATTCCTTGACATGTTCTTTTATATACCGGTAACTTGAAAGAAGGGATAATGTCGTAAGAAGGGTTGCCAATATAATCAGAAAAAGGCTCACACCGTCTATACCAAGGAAATATGAGGCCCCAAAAGAGCTTATCCAACTGTATCTTTCCACGAACTGGAATTGATATGTTCCCGGTTTGAAGTAAATAAACAATAAGACCGAAATTAAAAATTCAACCAATGATAAAATGGTTGAAAGATTTCTAAGAAGGCCCTCGTTATTCTTATCAACAAAAAGGAGAACCCCTACCGATACGAGGGGAAAGAAAATTAAAACTGTCAGAATGTGAGAAAGAAGAAAATCCATTTTTCCTTTTATTACCTAATAAAATAGTAAAAAAGCAATGCTATTACCCCTATGGCGAACGTAAGAGCATAGCTCATGAGCATTCCATTTTGTATTCTTTTTACCTTTACGGAAAAAAACGCAAAACCGGCCGCAATTCCGTTTACCGCACCGTCTATAATGGCATCATCGATTATTCTCCAAAAAAAGGTAGAGAGGCCTAAAACGGTCCTTACAATCAGAAAATCGTATATTTCATCAAAGTAAACCTTGTGATATGAAAGAGAATAGATAGGGCCAATCGCCCTTTTGACTCTTTCGGGGCTTACGGATTTCCTTATATATAAAATGTATGCCGCAAGTATTCCAAGAAGCCCCATTAAAACCGATATAAGGCTCAATATAACCCATGACGCGTTATTAACAAACGGGGCGAAAATAGCCGCATTTTTAAAATCCACATTTAAAAAATTATAGAAAACCGAATGGTCAAACGGAGGCATACCCAAAAATCCTATTAATATTGCCGCAAGAGACAAAATAACCATCGGATATGTCATAACGGCTGGAGATTCATGAACGTGAAGTTTTGGGTCAACATTGGACTGTCCGAAAAAGACCCTGAATATTAGCCTGAATATATAAAATGCGGTTAAAAGCGCGGTTAATTCGCCGATTATCCATGAAAGATAAAAACCCCTGCTAAACACGTCAGCAAGAATGGCATCCTTGCTGAAAAAACCTGAGAAAGGCGGAATCCCCGACAGGGCAAGGGCCCCCACGATAAATGTCAGAGCAGTAATTTTCATTTTCGGGTACATCCCCCCCATTTTTCTTAAATCGAGCTCTCCCGCCATCGCGTGCATAACGCTGCCGGCCGTCAGGAATAAAAGACCCTTGAAAACCGCGTGAGAGATTAGGTGGAATATCCCGGCAGTATATGAACCGATGCCTACCGCCATAAACATATAACCCAGCTGGCTTATCGTCGAATAAGCGATAATTCTTTTTATGTCGAATTGCGAGGCGGCTATGAAGGCCGCAAGAAAGGCCGTAAGAGTCCCTATGAAAAGAACGAACATGCTTGCTACGGGAGAATATGAAAAGATGACGTGAAGCCTCGCAATCATATAGACGCCAGCCGTCACCATTGTCGCGGCATGTATAAGCGCGCTGACGGGCGTAGGACCTTCCATGGCGTCGGGCAGCCATACGTGAAGAGGAAACTGCGCGGACTTTCCGACCGCTCCCGCGAAAAGTAAAAGGGCAATTGCAGTGACGGTTATTGATGGAAGAGCGGGAATTATCTTAAAAACAGATTCATAATTAATTGTTCTGGTCGTCAGGAATAAAAGGAATATTCCCACGGAAAATCCAAAATCACCTATCCTGTTGACTATGAATGCCTTTTTAGCGGCATCAGACGCAGATTTTTTATGATACCAGTGCCCTATCAATATGTATGAACAGAAGCCAACGGCTTCCCAAAAGACATACAAAAGCAGGAGGTTATTTGATATAATCAGCATTATCATCGAGAAAACAAAGAGGTTCAGGAAAGAAAAATACCTGGCATATCCCTTGTCCCCCTTCATGTATCCGATGGAATAGACATGGATAAGCCCTCCAACCCCGGTTACCATGACAAGCATGACCATTGAAAGCCTGTCTATTACCGCAGATACATTGACTCCGAGCCTTCCCGCATAAATCCATGGGTAAAGAGTGGCAGTAAACCCGTGGGAATTTGAAACGATATAAAAAAGGACGAGGGAAAGTATAAAAGACACGCCAACAAAAGCGCTTGCAAGGTGTCCCGTTAAATCTTTAATATAGCGCCCAAGTAATCCCCATAAAACCCATCCGGTTAAAGGAAAAAGGGGAATCAGCCATGTTATAACGGATTTTAAATCCATTTTAATCCCGAATGTTAATGATAACCTACAACTTTAATTCATCGAAGCTGTCAATGTCAATCGTTCCCTTAACCCTGAAGAGAGCGATGGAAATTCCCAGGGCTATCGCGGCTTCAGCGGCAGCCACCACCATAATGAAAATAACAAAAATAACTCCGTCAACGAGGTTAAGGTAATTTGAGACGGCGACAAATCCAAGGTTCACCGCGTTAAACATGATCTCAAGGCTCATATATACAACAATGAGGTTCCTTCGAAGAAGCACTCCCGCGACTCCTATAGTGAATAATACTCCCGCGACTATTAAATAATCGTTTAACGGCATAACTTTAAAACCTCTTCTTTGCAAATAAATAGGCCCCTATTATCGCTACAAGCAATAGAATTGAGGAGATTTCAAAGGGGAATATATATTTAGTAAATAAAAATTCTCCTATCACCTGTGTATTTCCGACCCTTTTTATTACCTCGCTTGTAAATATGCCCGTGGGTTTCCTTCCTGCCCCGGTTAAAATGAAAAGGGCGATTTCGACAAATAAGACCATAAAGATAAGCCCGGAAATAAATTTCTGGTGCATATCGGTCTTTATATTTTTATATTTTTCAAGGTTTAGGAGCATTATAACAAGAACGACAAGAACCATGATTGCCCCCGCGTAAACAAGTATTTGCATCGCGGCAATAAACTGCATGTCCAGGATAACATAAAACCCGGCAAGGACAAAAAAGCTTAAAATAAGATATAAAGCGGAAGTGAGAGGGCTCTTGGACGCCACCACCATAATGGATGAATAAATTATTAATATTGAAAAAATATAGAAAAGTATTTCCAAGACTATCTCCAGGTCATAAATTATTATTAATGCATCTTAAATATTATCATAAATCATCAAGTGTATTTTCTTTTGAAATTCATCTTTAGTTTTTCTATAGGATAAACAGATTCCCCCCTTGAATAAAAAGCGACCTCATAATTTCCATCGAGTTCGATCGCTTCTTCAGGACAAATTTCCTCGCAATAACCGCAACAGATGCACCTTAACATATCTATTTCAAAAAGGGAAGGGTGCCTCCTGCCGTCGTCAAAAACCCCTTTCGCAAGGTTATCAAGGCTATGGTTCCCCTTCTCTCTTTCGGTCAACTCGTTTTCCAGACCGTAATCAACATACCCGGCTATTATTCTTATAGCCTCGGAAGGGCATATGGTCATGCATAACATGCACGCAACGCAACGCAAAGAGCCGTCTTTATTGACATTAAGCCTCGGAAAGGCCCTGAACCTTGGAGCGATTTTAAGCTTTTCCCTCGGATATTCAAATGTTACGGGTTTCCTGAAAAAAGTCTTTAATGTGGTTTTTATGCCGACAAGCAGATTTTTTGCTATTTCAAATACCGAAGTTTCTATTTTCCCCGTATTCATATAAAATCTACCTTATAAAAAGCATTACAAATCCCGTAACGACAATATTGGCAAGCGAAAGCGGCAATAAAAACTTCCACCCGAAAGACATTAGTTCGTCGTATCTAAGCCTCGGATACGTCCATCTGAACCACAAATATATCAAGATGACCAAAGAAACTTTTATCAAAAACCAGATGACCGGCGGAAGGAAAGGCCCCTGCCAGCCCCCTAGAAAAAGAGTGGTTATTATAGCGCTGTTAACAACTATCTGGGCATATTCCCCGATAAAATAAAAAGCGAACTCCATACTGGAATATTCTGTATGAAATCCAGCGACAAGCTCTCCTTCCGCTTCTCCGAGGTCAAACGGAACCCTGTTCATTTCAGCGGTGGAGGCGATTAAATATATAACAAATCCTACAGGCTGATACACAATAAACCAGATATGGGACTGCTCGCCCACGATATGAGCGAGGCTTAATGCTCCCGCTATCATTATTATACCTACGATGGAAAGGACGAGCGATATCTCGTAACTTACCATCTGCGCGGCCGTCCTTATTCCCCCCAGGAGGGAATACTTACCGTTAGATGCCCAGCCGCCGAGCACGACGCCATAAACACCCAGGGAGGTAAAGGCAAGGATTAGCAATATGCCTATGTTGACATCCGTTATCTGAAGGGGCACGGCGTGTCCAAAAATAGTAATAGGCGCGCCGAAGGGTATCACGGAGAATGTGGTCAGGGCGGGAATCACCGCGATCATGGGACCCAGGATAAATAACGCCTTATTCGCCCCTGAGGGCATAATATCTTCCTTAAAAAAAAGCTTTATGCCGTCCGCAATCGGCTGCAATATTCCGTGCCATCCGGCCTCCCTCGGCCCAAGTCTGTTCTGTATCCTGGCCGCGACTTTCCTCTCCAGCAGGGTGAGGTATGCGGCTGCAAGCAAAAGTCCTGTAAAAACCACTAAAATTTTTATAATTTCAGCTATTATCCAGAATAACATAAGCCTCTTAATATAATATATCTAATAAAATTTTACAGTCTTGTCGTTAAAATAAAACCTGCTCCTGGGTTTAAATTTATTGTAGCTTTTAATCCCTCTATCGCTAAATGAATCAACAAAATCTTTAAGGCCCTCCATTACGTTGTCGTAAGGAAAACCTAATCCTAAGTATACGGAGGAAAAAAATTCCTCGAGAGCCAAAGAATAATTCCCAATATTAAATTCATTATTTACGCTCGATATTTTTCCCTCAAAATTCTCATAAATGGCGTTCTTCTCTTCAAGAAAATCCTTAACAGGTATCACGACATCGGCCATGGATGAAAGAACACCCGTTTTTGACGCTATAACCGCTAAAAATTCAAGACCGCTCGCGCCGGCCGTCAGTTCCTTTGAAAATAGGTTATCTTTGGCATTGCCAAAAAAAATCAGGTTTTTTATTCTCCCCGTTCCAATTCCTTCATATATGGAATCAACCCCTGAAGAAGAAGTGTTTAACCCGGCTTCCATCAGCCCCCTGTAATTAAGCGGCTTAATCAAGGGGTAAAGGTTCACTTTTTTTCCCATACCCCTGAGCAAAGATAAAATTTCTTTTAAAACTTTTATATCTTCCCCGAAGCCCCTTGATGACATAAGGTAGTCGCCCAGGACAATAGAAATTTTTTCCGATTTAATGACTTCCCCCGCAAATTTGTTATCTTCGGGTTCCTTTTCTTCAAGCCCTTTTTTAAAATCAAGCAGAAAATCACCGAACCCCGGTAAATCAATATCTTTCCTGTGAAGGGCGATATCCTCGAATTTAGTAAATTCCGGTTTTACAGACCTGTTTATATTTACAAAGAGCAGTTTTCCGCCATGATACCTGTGGTTTCCCATGATATTGTATAACGCGAAAGGTATGTCGTCTTCTAAAGATCCCGCGTATAAAACCGTTCCTCCGTTTTTAATCTCTTTTATATCAAAAAATTCTTCATTCACGAAAACCCGACGGAATGTATCAAAATTATCGCTATATAACCGGGATTCGTTTATATCGAAATATGGAGGCTTAAGGACGTTTTTAATAAAATCGGCAATTAAATAACCTCCGTTCATTGATACGTCCGAAGATACCAATACCGCTGTGTTTTTAATGCCTCCCTTTTCCCTTATGGATTTAATCTTTAAAACAAATTCCTCCAGGGCTTCGTCCGTAGAAGACTCAACCAAAACCGAATTCTTTTTGATAAGGGGATATTGTATGTAATAACCTGGAGCCGCCTCGATGCCTTCATAAAAAAATCCCCTCTTGCAGAGAAACCCGCCATGAAGGGCCGCGGTCCTTATAATAGATTCTCCGACTGGATACCTGTAAAACTCTATTCTGCAGCCGGCCGAGCATTTATCGCAGATGGATGAAAAGGGCAGTTCCTGCCAGTACCGTGCTTTAAATTTGGAGGATTTTGATATTAAAGCGCCCACCGGACAGACCTCGATGCAATTTCCGCAGTAATAACAATCCAGGACATTTGTCTCCTTCTTGATTTCTTTGAAAGAAGTTCCCTCTGGAACGCTTCCATATTGGACCCTGTCATCATGGGTAGGACCTATGTAAGTGTCGTATCCCTTGTATTTGATTTCAAGGAACGGATCGCCGTACATGTCCGAACAAACCCTTATGCATCTTGAGCAGAGGACACACCTCGTTGACATATATTCTATGTATTTGCTGTCAAATACTTGCGTTCTGTCGGGATATAATTTTTTGTTATCCTGCTTTGTAAGCCCAAACTCGAAAGATAAATCCTGAAGCAGGCAATCACCCGATTTATCGCATACGGGACAATCGAGAGGATGGTCAAGAAGTAAATGGGACACAGCATCCCTTCTAATTTCCCGGACCCTTTCGGAATCCGTTTGTATTTCATAGCCTTCTTTGACCTTTGCCACGCATGACGGGACAGGATGTTCTATTCCTTTTACTTCCACGGAACATATCCTGCATGATCCTATAGGAATAAGCCTTTGCAGGTAGCAAAGGGTGGGTATTTTAATCCCCGCCCGGGAAGCCGCTTCAAGGATGGTAAGGTCTTCGCTTGCCTTTATTTTCTTACCGTTAATTGTTATTTCAACATCCAATTTTTAATCCTCTTTTTAATCCTCGAATTTTACCATCATTAGAAGATAGCATCTCATGCATCTGGTCGCTTCATATAAGACATCCTCCGTCCTGAAACCGAGATCGACTTCGGAAAAATTAGTAACCCTTTTTCCCAGTTCCTGCTGCGTCTGGGCCGCGGCAGGATTCCCGGCAGGGAAATCCGGATAATCTATCTTCTCATCTTTCTCATACACGCCTATTTTCATAAGCATATTATGAAAAACATCGTCATCAGTAATATTGAATGTTTTTGTCCTTACGTATTCGTCAATTCTTTTTGCCGCATTTTTTCCGTCCCTGTTTGAATCCACTATGCTTATAGGGCCTGTCCTTACGTCCCCGCCCGCGAAAACCCCCGGCATTCCCGTCATATGGCTGTAATCGTCGACAATGATCATCTTTCCCTTATAAGTTTTGATCTCCGGAGTATCTTTTAAAAAGTCGAGGTCCGGAACCTGACCGACAGCCATTATAAAAGAATCGCATTCTATATCAAAATCGGAACCTTCAACTTCCACGGGTCTTCTTCTACCGCTCTCATCAGGCGCCCCTAGTTTCATTCTCCTGCAGCGCAGTCCTTTTACCGTGCCATTTTCCTGGAGTATGGATACCGGATTAGTCAAAAAATCAAAATTTATTCCTTCTTCTATGGCATGCTCCACTTCATAAGACACGGCGGGCATTTGTTCCCTTTCCCTCCTGTACACAATGGTTACATCCTTATTGCCGAGCCTTAAGGCGCTTCTGGCGCAGTCCATCGCGGTGCTGCCGCCGCCTTCGATAATCACTTTTTTTCCCAGGACTACCTTTTCATTAAGGGCGATATCCCTTAAAAACTTTACCCCGTCGAAAAAACCCTTCAGGTTGTCCTTCTCTCCCGGAAGACCAATTTCCTGTCCGACATGCGCCCCTATAGCGATATAAACCGCCTCGAACCCGTCTTTAAAAAGGTCCTTTATGGAAAAATCCTTTCCGAGCCTTTTATTTAATCTATACTCTATTCCAGAAGAAATTATATAGCCTATTTCCTTATCGAGTATTTCCTGGGTCAGCCGGTATTTTGGTATTCCTACCGACATCATTCCTCCGAGAACCGGAAGGCTTTCAAATATTACTGGCTTATACCCCATTAACCTGAGATAGTACGCGCAGCTCAAACCCGACGGCCCGGAGCCTATAATAGCGACCCTGTGCCCGTTTTCCTTGATGTCGAAACCCGGCTTTATGCCTCCGTCAAATTCATTATCGGCCGCAAACCTCCTGATGAGGCATATCTGGATTGATTCATCAATGTTTTTTCTTCTGCAGTTATCCTGGCATGGATGGAAGCATGCCCTCCCCAGGATGGCCGCGAAAGGGGTGTCCCTCCTGGCGGATTCGAGAGCGTCTTCATAACGGCCGTCCCTTACCCTTTCAATCCAGTTCGGTATGTCAAGATTTGAAGGGCATCCGTTGGTACACGGGGCTGTAGTTTTAACCGCATAATCACCCCTATTTACAATCCGACCGGAGGATATAACCTGTTTAAATTCATCTTTAAAATTATCTATAAGCTCGATGACGGCTTTTGGGCCGATGCTACCCACCGTGCATTTTGACGCCGATAATATCCATTCGCACTGTTTCTTTAACCTGTCTATGTCCTCCTCTTGGGCCTTCCCGTTGCACATACTTTCAAGTATTTCCCCTGCGACGGAGGTTCCTATCCTGCAGGGAATACATACGCCGCATGACAATTTTACGAGCTCCCGCATGTAACATCTCGCAAGGTCCACCTTGTTGTCCCTGTCGTCTAAATAAACAGCCCCGTTCCAGTTCAGGACCGATGTGACCCTTTTCCGTCCTGAACGTTCAAAGGCATTCGCGTCGAATTTTTCCCCTAACCTGTTAAGGATATTCATATATTTAATTTAGCTAATTATCTGTCTACTTCCCCTAAAAGAATATCCACGCTTCCCATTATCGCTATTAAATCAGCAAGCAGGTGCCCCTTAGCCATTGCGTTGAGAGCGCTTATGTTGCAGAATGAGGGCGGCCTTACCCTCATGCGATATGGAAAACCGGAGCCATCTGATACCATGTAATACCCAAGTTCTCCCCTTGGATTTTCAATAGAATGATATGCCTCCCCTTTAGGAGGCTTGATCCCTTCCATTCCATATTTAAAGAGCGATATCATTCCTTCCATCGTTGTTAAAGCCCTTTTCTTAGGGGGAATGACATATGAAGGGTATTCGTCGTAGCTTAGGTATTCGCCTTCTGGAATGTTATCTATCGCCTGACCTATTATCCTTGTGCTCTGGCGCATCTCTTCCATTCTTACCAGGTAACGGTCATAAACGTCCCCTCTGTCGCCGACAGGTATTTCAAAATCGAAGTCTTCATAGGAAGAATAGGGATTTGCCTTCCTAATATCGTATTTAACCCCGCTCCCCCGCAGCGATGGACCTGTAAGGGCAAAATCAATGGCATCCTCCGCGGAAATTATTCCCAGGTTCCTGGTTCTTTCGAGCCAAATCTTGTTTTTGGTAAGCAGCGCTTCATATTCGCTGATTCTATCCGGAAAGGTTTTAATAAATTTTTTGGATTTTTCGACAAATTCCTTCGGGAAGTCCTTGGCAAGGCCGCCGACCCTGTAAAAGGAGGGGGTGAGCCTCGCGCCTGTGACCGTTTCGATTATATCGAGTATATATTCCCTTTCACGGAAACAGTAAAAGAATTCGGTTAAAGCCCCCAGATCGACCGCGTGAGTCCCAAGCCAGACAAGATGAGAGGCGATCCTGGTGAATTCGGCAAGAATGACCCTGACATACTCCGCCCTTTTTGGCGCCTTAACGCCGCAAAGCTTTTCAACCGTGAGAATATATCCAAGATTATTTGACGCTCCAGAGACATAATCCATCCTGTCGGTTATGGTTTCGGCCTGGTGATAGGTTCTGAATTCGGCGTATTTTTCCATGCTGGTATGAAGATAGCCGATAATGGGTTCGGCATTGACGACCACCTCTCCGTCAAGCTGGACGAGAACCCTTAATACGCCGTGCGTGGAGGGATGCGTGGGTCCCACATTCAAGGGAAATTTCTCGACTTCTATTAAAAAGTCTTTATATTCGAACATTTTTTTCCTTATTTTAACTTATCAAGCTCAACATATCCCGGGGTGTCATAGTTAAGTTTATCGGGGGTCGGCCTTTTTCTTAAAGGATAATCCTTAAGCAATGGATGTCCGTCCCAGTCATCGGGATTCAATATTCTTTTCATATCTGGGTGTCCCTGAAATTTTAGCCCGAACATGTCATAAACCTCCCTTTCGAACCAGTTGGCGGCGTTATAAAGAGGAGTAAGGCTTGGATGCCCCGTTTCATCCATTTTGCTTCTAACCTTGACAAATATCCTGCAGTTGTTTGTTACAGAATAAAAATTATATATAACTTCAATCCTTTCCGCTTTTTTGGGGTAGTCTACCCCGAACAAATCGCAGAGAAGGTTAAATGAAAGCCTCTCGTCATTTTTCAAAAATCCGGCGATTTCCAGGAGGTGCTCCCTTTTAGCTATGATAATAGCCTCCCCATGGCTGATTTCATCGGATAAGATGAAATGGGGGACAGCCTCTTTTATGATTTTAAGGGCGGACAAAGAATCCATTTTTTTAATATTAATGAAAATTAATAAGTCAAAAACAGGTTTTATTTTAAAACGACGGGCGGCTGTTCATGCTTTATGGTTCCCTTTTCTATTTTTTCCTGGAGCTTAACAATGCCATAAAGCAAGGCTTCCGGCCTAGGAGGACAGCCGGGAACATAAACGTCTACCGGAATAATCCGGTCAACGCCCTGGACTATACTGTAAACGTTAAAAAGGCCTCCCGAACTCGCGCAATCCCCCATCGCTATAACCCACTTGGGATTGGGCATCTGGTCATATATTCTCTTGACCATAGGGGCCATCTTATATGAAACGCGGCCGGATACGATAAGCAGATCTGCCTGCCTGGGAGTGGACCTGAAGATAAGCCCGAGTCTGTCATAATCGTATCTCGATGAGGCAACCGTCATCATTTCTATCGCGCAGCAGGCAAGACCGAACGTCGCAGGCCATATGGACCATTTCCTGCCCCATGAGACTATTTTATCGAGCGAGGTTGATAAGATGTTATCACCAAGATGTTCTTCTATTCCCATATAAGACCCCCTTTTTTCCAGATGTATAACAGCCCGACGACAAGTACGACAATGAATGTAAACATTTCTATAAAACCGAAAAGGCCAAGCCACCTGTATATGACGGCCCATGGAAATAAAAATAGGGCCTCAATATCAAAAAGGAGAAAAAATATGGCTACCAGGTAGAATTTTATGTCAAACCTGATATGAGGTTCGCCCGTGGGTTCGACGCCGCATTCAAAGGGTTTTAATTTTCCCGGTTCATAGGATTTTTTCCCTATTATGTTCGATAACCCGATTGTTAATACGGCGAAAAGGATTGAAAAAATGAGCATTATAAGGACAGGCAGGAATGAATTCAAATGTATCCCCTTTTTATTAGATTATATATATTATTATATATCACAAGAAAGGTGGAACGGTCAACAATTTAATAGGCTTAAGATTAGTGCTGTTCAAGGTAATACAGCATCGTGCGGACGCCTGCGCCGGTAGCGCCCTTGGGATTATACAAAAAGCCCGTTTTAGTAAACGCAGGTCCGGCTATATCTATATGGCACCATTTTACATTGCCTTGAACAAATTCCTGTAAAAACATACCCGCGGTAATCGCCCCGCCATACCTGTTTCCGACATTTTTAAGGTCCGCGACCGGGCTTGAAAGCTTTTCTTTCATATTGTCGTCGAAAGGAAGCTCCCACATCCTTTCCCCTGAAATCCCGGATGCCTTTATTATTTTCTCTATAAGGTCGTTATTGTTCCCCATAACACCTGAGGTATATTCCCCCAGAGCCACGACGCAAGCGCCTGTAAGCGTGGCCATGTCTATAATTTCATCTACGCGCAGATTCACCGCGAAACTAAGCGCGTCTGCAAGCGTAAGGCGACCTTCGGCATCGGTATTTTCTATCTCGATGGTCTTGCCGTTAAGCGCTTTAACAATATCATCCGGTCTCTGGGCCCCCCCATCCGGCATATTTTCGCATGCGGCTATTATTCCATGGACTTCGAGGCGGGGCGACAATTCGGATATGTATTTCATTATGCCTAGAACCGCGCAAGCCCCAGATTTATCGGATTTCATGTTTGTCATGTAATCGGCGGGCTTAAGCGAAAGCCCTCCGCTGTCGAAGGTAATTCCTTTTCCTACAAGGGCAATTTTTTTAAGGGTTTTATTTTTGCCTTTTAAGGCCGGCTTGTAAGTAAGGTGAATAAATCTTGGAGGATTTTTTGATCCCCGCGCAACGCCATAAAAAGCATTCATTCCTTTGTTTATTATCTGTTTTTCGCCAAATATCTCACATTTGATATTTTTATTTTTATCCGCTATCCCCTTAGCCACATTTGCCAGAGATGACGGGGTAATTACATTTCCAGGCTCGTTTGCGAGGTCCCTAGCGAAATTGGTTGCCCGCGAGGTTAATTTTCCGAATTCAAATCCCTTTTCAATGTTTTTAGCGGTTTTATTGGTATTTACGGCTCCTTCAAAAAAAACATTTATATTTTCTATATCTTTTTTGTTTTTCTCATTTTTTTTAGAAAAATATTTCTTGAACTCGTACAACCCTAGCTGTGCCCCCTCCACAATGCCGGCTCCCATGTAAAAAAGCCCTTTTTCAGAATGGAATTTTTCCTTAAAACCTGGAATTATAAATGTGGCTTCTTTTATATTATTCTCTTTTGCGACTCTCAAAGACGCGGATATAAAAACCCTCAAAGAATCGTGAAGGATTATGCCTGGCATCCAGCGGAGTTCCTGGAAAAATTTCTCCTTTTCCCCGAGGCCGAACACCAGGGATAAAACCGGGTGTTGAAGAAGGATGGTTTTTCCGTTTTTTGGAACGAAATCCTTTTCTTTAATTATTTTATTTATAAAATCAAATTTTTTTAATGACTTATTCTTTAAAAATGTTTTCTCTTCGCCTTCAAAGACTCCGAAGATAAAAATCCTCTCCAGCCCGTTTTTAAAATTTTTCTCATTTTCTAAAAATCCTTCGTCGATTATATTGAATTCCAATTCTGTTCCTCCTCTGATAAAATAAGTAAAGGGGGGGGTCGGACCCCTTAATTTTTAGAAACTAATCAATCCTCCTCGATTGTCGAGAGGTCTCCCTCGGAAAGCCCCATCTCCCTTGCTTTCAACACCCGCCTCATTATTTTCCCGCTTCTTGTTTTAGGGAGTGAATCCACAAATTCTATTTCATCGGGTTTCGCGATCGGGCCGAGAGTATGGCCCACATTTTCCCTTATATTTTCAAGCAAGCTTTCCGACTTCTCAAAACCCGGCTTCAGAACGACAAAGGCCTTTATGGAATTTCCCTTGAGTTTATGGGGTTTTCCTATAACGGCGGATTCCGCGACCGCTTCATGCGTTATTAGGGCGCTTTCAATCTCCGCTGTGCCGAGCCTGTATCCCGACACCTTTATTACATCGTCTATCCTTCCCATGACATAGAAATAGCCGTCCTTGTCCTTTTTAGCGGTGTCCCCCGCCAGATACGCATTTTTATACTTGGAAAAATAGGTCTCTATATATCTTTTTTCATCTTTATAAATTGTTCTCATCATGGAAGGCCAGGGATTCTTAATAACGAGGTATCCTCCTTTTTCGGGAGGAGCGGGGTTGCCTTCTTCATCAAAAATATCGGCATCTATTCCCGGAAAAGGCTTGCCGCAGGAACCAGGTTTAAGAGGCATGGAGGGAACGGGGGTGATAAGGAACATCCCGGATTCGGTCTGCCACCATGTATCCATGATCGGACATCTCTCCTTACCTATGTGCTTGTAATACCATCTCCAAACCTCGGGATTTATCGGTTCCCCGACGCTCCCCAGTATTTTAAGGGAACTCAGGTCATGCTTGTTCGGCAATTCTTCTCCAAATCTCATGATGCCCCTTATCGCGGTAGGGGATGTATAAAATATGTTAACGGCGTGTTTTTCTATTATCTTCCACCACCGGTCGCAGGTGGGATAATAAGGGGAACCCTCTACCATAACGGTTGTGGCCCCGTTTATAAGGGGGCCGTATATTATGTATGAATGTCCCGTTATCCAGCCGGGATCGGCAGCGCACCAGTAAGTGTCGTTGTCGTTAATATTAAAAACATATTTAGAGGTAATATAGATTCCAACGGCGTATCCGCCATGAACATGAAGGATGCCCTTGGGTTTTCCGGTCGTACCGGACGTATAAAGTATGAAAAGCGGGTCCTCCGAATCCATTTCTTCAGTCTTAAATGTTGAAGCTATGCCCGGACGATTCATAAGCTCGTCATAATAAAAATCCCGTGATTCGTCAAACGGAACGTCATGCCCCGTTCTTCTTACCATTATAACCGTCTTGACAAAAGGAGTTCCCGAAAGGGCCTCATCCGCGATTTTTTTAAGTTCGACTATCTTGCCGCCCCTGTACCCCCCGTCGGACGTAATTAAAAGCCTGCTCCCGGCGTCCATTATCCTGTCCTTCAGGGCTGTCGCGGAAAATCCCGCGTACACAACGCTGTGGATAGCGCCGATTTTCGCGCACGCAAGCATGCTTACGGCAATCTCCGGAATATTTGGAAGATATATGGTAACGGTGTCGCCTTTCTTAATCCCAAAACTTTTAAGAATGTTGGCCATCCTGTTAACTTCTTTATGTAAGGAAAGATAGGTGTAAGACCTCCCGGTTCCGTCTTCTCCCTCCCATATGATCGCGAGCTTGTTCTTCCTTGAGGAATTAACATGCCTGTCAAGCGCATTGTGGACAATGTTAATTTTACCGCCTGTGAACCATTTATAAAATGGCGGTTCAGAATATAAAACCTTATCGTAGTGCCTGTACCATTCCAGGTCTTTGGCAACGTCGTCCCAGAATTTTTGATTTTCCTTTATGGAAAATTCGTACAGGCTATCATAATCCTTAACGTAGCTGTTTTCTACAACTTCTTTTGAAGGTTTATACACATCTTGAATATGGGACAAACTTTCAAAGGCTTCCAAAGGTTCCCCCTTTTTCATCGATCTTAGATATTTTTCTATATATGTTTCTCTTACTTATCCCAAGAATCTCGGCAATGTCGGATTTCGTCAAACCTCTTGAGGACAAGTATTTTATATACTCGTTTTCTATTTCTTTAATCGTAAGATTCTTGTCGAAAATCATGAAATCCCCTTCCGCCGCGCCGTTTTTGGATTCGAAAGGCTGGTTATTCGAGGACCCATTTCGAACGTCCAGCTGTATTGCTTCCGGCGAGATTTCGTCTTTATTCTCAGACAATATCATCGCGCGTTCTATGACATTCTTAAGCTCCCTGACATTTCCTGGCCATTCATAAATCTCCAGTTTTTCCAACGCGCCGGGGGAAAGAGGCTTGGAGTAGGATATTTTATTTTCTTTAGTCATAAAAAAATGGGCAAGATGGGGGATATCCTCTTTTCTCTCCCTTAATGGCGGAAGCTCTATCGTGAATCCGCTTATCCTGTAGAAAAGATCACCTCTAAACCTGTTATCTTCGACTAATTTATTCAGATTTCTATTTGTTGCCGTGATTATCCTGGTATCTATCTGGATATTTTTGGAAGAGCCAACCCTCCTGAAGCTTTTTGTATCAAGAATTCTTAAAAGTTTTGCCTGTATTATCCCGCTTACATCGCCTATTTCATCGATAAAAAGGGTCCCTTTGTCCGCGAATTCCAGAAGCCCTTTTTTCAAGGCGTCCGCACCAGTAAATGAACCTCTTTCGTGGCCAAATAACTCGGATTCAAACAAATTTTCGGATAAATTGCAGGAGTCGACTATAATAAAGGGGTTGTCCCTTCTTTCAGAAAGCCTGTGTAAAAGGTTCGCGCTCAATTCTTTTCCCGTACCGGATTCTCCAGCTATCAGAACATTCATATCCGATTTAGCGGCCATGGAGATTTCTTCTATCGCCTTCTTGGCGGCCTGAGATTTTCCTATAAAAAATCTTCTAGAAATCTCTCTTTTAAAATAAGAGGCATAATTCTTCAGCCTCAAGTTTTCGATAAGCCTGTTTATCGTTAAGCTGAGTTCTTCAAGGCTCAAGGGTTTTATTAAATAATCGCAGGCGCCGATCTTTAAGGCGGATACGGCAGAATCCACGCTCCCATATGCCGTAAGCATTATTACTTCTGTCTCGCTCGCTTTTGATTTAACAATCTTTAGAAGGTCAATACCTGACTTTCCGGGTAATTTTAAATCCGTTATTACAATATTAAAATAATCCCTTTCAAGGATATCTATTGCCTCTTCTGCCGAAGAGGCAAGTTTGACGTAATAACCCTTGCCGCCCAAATAGTCGGTCAGGATATTCCTGTAATTCAAATCGTCATCAACTACAAGGATTGAAATTGAATAATTCTCCATTTTTCTTATGAAAAGTTGCTGTTAATCGGAATTTTTATAATAAATTTTGTCCCCTGCCCCTCTTTAGACCTTACCTCTATGCTCCCCCCCAGGGATTTTATTATGCTTAATGATATAGGAAGGCCCAGGCCTGTATTTGTGGTTTCTTTATTCTTGGAAAAAAACGGGTCAAAAATCCTTTTAATGTCTTCGGATGAAATTCCGCAGCCATTATCTATTATAAAAATATAAATATGGTCCTTGACTTTTTTAGTTATAAAATAAACAATTCCGTATTCGTCCTGGACCGCCTGTATAGCGTTAAGACCAATGTTAAGCAAAATCTGCCTCAGCCCTGCCTGAGAAAAACTAATGAGGGGAATATTTTCAAGCAGGTTCCTTTTCACCATAACATTTTTTTTGCCCGCAAGGAAGGAAAGAAGGGTGATAGCCTCCTCTATCTCCGAATTGACATTCACAATATCGTTCGAGGAAGAAACAGGCCTTGAAAGGAGGAGAAGCTTTTTTGTTATATCTTTGCATCTTTCTATTTCCTGCTCCATTAAATCAAAATATTTTTTGATGTCGCAATTACTTCCCTTCAGCGCATTATCCGCTTCTTTTTTTATAATTTCGTTATTCCCGAAACAGATTTTTATCATTTCCACGGAAGCCAGGATATTATTAAGTGGATTATTTATTTCATGGGCCACGCCTTCGGCGAGAAGGCCCACCTCCGAAAGCCTCTGGGAAAGGTTAAATTTAAGATGCGCGTTTGAACCGTCGCCCAGGTTTCTTAAAATCTCTACCGCGTACCTTTTTCCTGTTCTTTTATCCTGATAGGGGGAGGAACTTATCTCGACGGCCATCTCTTTCCTGTTGGAGCCATAATGTCCATGGATTACTTTTACCGTCTTTCCGTTTTTGATTACTTCTTCAACGGAACAGGATTCAAGCAGCGGATCGCACGGCTCGTCCCTCAGGTGACTTACCCTGTAGCAATAATTTCCTATAACATCTCCGCCGGCCATATCTGCTTCTTTAAGAAAGCATTTATTGGCGTAAACTATTTTATAATCTTCGTCGATTACAATTATCCCGTCAGTAACAGTATTAAGTATTTCCTGAGCACCGATAGGAAGATGGGAAGGCTTTTTTTTCTCCATTAAAACCCTGCGATTTAATTTGTTAAAAAAGTATTTACTGGTTCATTAAAGCCAGAAAATCTGCATTAGATTTGGTAGTTCTGATCTTTTCAATTAAAAATTCCATTGCCTCGGCCGTATCCATGCCTGATAAGACCTTTCTCAATATCCATATTTTCTTGAGATGGTCTTTATCCACGAGAAGCTCTTCTTTTCGGGTGCCGGATTTATTTATATCTATAGCCGGGAAAAGCCTCTTTTCGGATAATTTTCTATCGAGATTAACTTCCAAATTGCCGGTCCCTTTAAATTCTTCAAAGATAACCTCATCCATCCTCGAACCTGTATCGATAAGAGCAGTCGCGATTATTGTGAGGCTGCCCCCCTCCTCGATATTCCTTGCCGCGCCAAAAAATCTCTTCGGTTTGTGCAGCGCGTTTGAATCAACGCCCCCGGAAAGGACCTTTCCGGATGAAGGAATCGTTACATTGTATGCCCGTGCCAATCTTGTTATGGAATCTAAAAGGATGACGACGTCTTTACCTGTCTCCACGATTCTTTTGGCTTTTTCTATGACGATTTCCGCTATTTGTATATGCCTCTGGGGCGGCTCGTCAAATGTCGAACTGATAACCTCGCCTTCCACCGACCTTTGCATATCCGTAACCTCTTCAGGCCTTTCATCTATAAGGAGAACCATAAGGAAAATCTCCTTATGATTAGCGTTTATGGCATGCGCTATATCCTTTAAGAGCATTGTTTTACCGGTCCTGGGTGGCGCGACGATAAGCCCTCTTTGCCCCTTACCTATAGGAATTAATAAATCCATAAGCCTCGTGGAGAGGTTCTTGGGATCAAACTCAAGTTTTATCCGCTCCTGGGGGTATAAAGGGGTAAGATTATCGAACAATATCTTTTCCTTTGCGATTTCCGGGTCCTCGAAATTGACGCTTTCCACCTTAAGAAGGGCGTAAAACCGTTCACTATCTTTGGGAGGCCTTATAAGGCCTCTTATGGTATCCCCGGTCCTTAAGCCAAATTTCCTTATCTGGGAGGGGGATACGTAAATATCATCAGGACCATGGAGATAATTAGCCTCCAGAGACCTCAGGAACCCGTATTGGTCGGGAAGGATTTCCAGAACCCCCTCTCCGGATAATAATCCATTTTTTTCCGCGGCCTGGCTTTTTTCAGTCTCGGCCTGAAGCAAGGCATATATCAGGTCCTGTTTTCTCATCCCTGAGGCGCCTTCTATATTGTAATCCTTGGCGATTTGTAGCAACTCCGAAATTTTTTTCGCAGATAATTCTTTAATGTTCATAAAATACCTCTTTGTTAATTAAAATAACCCTCCAACTATAACCCATCTTCCCAATCTCCTTGCCTCGATTCTTCTTGACTCCGCAAGATCGAGGATTGTCCTTTCATTATTGCCGTCGGCCGGAAAAGTTGAAATCCCCGCGTTAAGGGAAAGGACATCCTGTTCCTCCCTTTTAAGCAGATCATCGATTTCTTTAAAGGCCCCGTTCATAATTTCCACAACTTCTTTATTTTCAATACCCGGGAACAGGATAATAAATTTATTTCCATACCTCGCGGAGGTATCGAAAACCCGGATATGTTTCCTCAGAATATTAGCAATAAGGGCTATGTATCTGTCCCCGGCGTTGTGTCCATAAACGGAATTTAACTTATTTAGCTGGTTTAGCGAGATCAGGGCTACGCAAAACTTTTCATCGGACTTGTTTGTCTTTTGCATCTCCTGAAAAAGTTTTTCATGAAAATATTTAAAATTATTCATCCCTGAAACATGGTCTATCTGGGAACACTCCGTTATTGTTTTAACGCATTTATTGGAATTAAGGATATACGCGAGGACGGAAAAAATTGTGTCAAAAACATCTTTTTTATTGTTTTCGCAATTTTTAAACCCTTTTACCGAATACATTATAACGTAATAAGAGTCTGTATAGGCAGTGGCGAGCTCATAACCATAAAACTCTTTTACGCCTTCATGTTCGAAAAGATATTCAAACTCCCTGTATTTATCATTTTCCTTGGAAAAATCTATGTAGACGCTTTTTTTTGATTTGCCTAGTCCGCTAAGAAAATCCGAGGGAGGATTTTCATTTGTCCTCTTTATAAACTCGTAGGAAAAACCCCTGGAAATTTCGATTTTTTCTTCGCCGTTAAATTTTTTATAAATAAACATTATTGAAGTCACTCCAAACCTGAATTCAAATTCTATGTTGACGAAATGAAATACTTCTTCAATGGATTTTTTAAGGTGCGAGTATTCTACAAGATCGCTTATAAAGTTATAACCAAGATCCTGGCAGGAGGGATATGTTTCCATATAAAAGTATTATGAGGGGTCGGTATTAATATTGTTTATGTAATTACTTAATAAATCAACCTGGGAAATTAGAAATTTGAAACCATAATTATTATTAATTATAAAATGGGATTTTTTGAGCTTTTCAGCCTGGCTTAACTGGCTTTGATCCCTTTTTGTGAAATCATCGGAACTGAATCTTCCGCAAGATCTCTCAAGTCTTTTAGCGAAATCGCAGGTAACGAGGACAATCTTGTCCAGCTCGGAATAAAAACCTGATTCTATTATAACTGCCCCCTCGATTATCGCAGTGGATTTTTTATTAACTTTAAGGATGCGGAGAACACTTTCTTTTAAAGCGGGGTATATTATGCCTTCTAAAGCCTTTTTTTTGTTGTAGTCCGAAAAGATCTCGTCCGCCAGAAGCTTCTTGTCTATATCTTCTTCTTTATTTAAAATGTTTTTTCCAAAAAAAGCAATAACTTTTTCATGCTCGGGGGTATTCTTATTTAATAACTTTTTTGCCTCCTCGTCAAGATTAATCGTAAAAAATCCTTTTTCCTGGAGAAGGTTCAGGATTGCGGTTTTGCCCGAGCCTATAGAACCGGTTAAGCCGATCTTCAACATAAATTGTAATCAGTTAAACTAACAGGATATAAGAAACCTGTCTTTTTTCTGTTTTGTCCCTGCGGTAGCTAAAAAATTTTTTATCCTCAAAGGTGCACTTGTTCATGTCATATATATTTTTAGCCTCGAACCCGGAGGATACCAATTGATATTTTAGAAAACCTTTAAGGTCAAAATAAGTTTTTCCATATTTTTGATGCATAAAAGAAACGCTATTTTTATCTTTTTGGGTAAATTTTGACATAAAGTCCTCTTTTACTTCAAAACAATTCCTGCATATCGAAGGGCCTATTATCGAAATCACCCCCGACAGATCGAAAAGAGACCGGGATCTCAAAATACCCGCGGCGTTCAAGATTATATCCTTATATATTCCTTTCCATCCGCAATGCAACGCGCCTGTTATTCCGTTTATCCCGTCAAAGAATAAAACGGGTATACAATCGGCAGTCCTAACGCACAACACCTTGCCGGACGTAGCAGTAAACATCCCGTCATAACCCCCTGAAACCACGTCAAAATGAAAATCCTCGAGGAAGGCGATTTTATCGCCGTGAACCTGTTCGATCTCATGAATGGAAATATCATCTTTTCGGGTTAGTTTCATGATGTTTTTTAATAATTTTGTTCTTGAACTGCCGTTTCCGGTTTTAAAATCGATATACCCGTCCGAAAACCCGTAAAGGAAAGGTTCTTTATTTATGTTAATATTATTAAGCCTATAAATCATTTAGAATTCCGGATTCAAATGCCCATTCCATGTCAGGGGGGATAGAGGCCTTGAAAAACATTTTATTTCCTGTTTCAGGATGGAAAAATTCCAGGCTGAAGGCATGGAGCATTTGCCTTTTCACAAAATTAAGACTTTTATATTTATCTATTATATCCTTTCTTTTATATGTTTTATCCCCTATTATAGGATATCC